>CALUYU010000031.1 GCA_944325075.1 Candidatus Gastranaerophilales bacterium | reverse complement strand
CTTTCAATGATTATATAAGTAAGTCCCGTTGGTGCCCGGAAGGTAACTGTTTATATAAAACCTGGCTTTTAAAATAGTTTTATACAAAGACCCAGTTTGAGACTTTTGTTTTTTATTTGTAAGGATTTTTTTCCTGACGGCTGGTTTTTCTGTATAACTCCTTAAATTATTAATTTTTTGTTTATTTTTTTAATGTTTCTTGAAAAAGATGTTATAACAATAATATAGAAAAGCTATAAGCATGTAAAATTAGTAAAAGGAGATAATTAATTATGGCAAAAACAATTGGTATCGACTTGGGTACAACAAACTCTGTAGTCGCTGTTATGGAAGGTGGAAAACCTACTGTTATTGCTAACGCTGAAGGTTCTCGTACAACTCCTTCAATTGTTGGTTTTTCAAAAACCGGTGAAAGGTTAGTTGGTCAATTAGCAAAACGTCAAGCAATTTTGAACCCTGATAAAACTATCGCTTCAATTAAAAGACATATGGGTGAAGATTACAAAGTAACTATTGACGGTAAAGATTACACTCCTCAGGAAATTTCAGCTATGATCCTGAGAAAACTTGCCGATGATGCGTCAAGCTATCTTGGAGAAAAGGTTACATCTGCCGTTATTACTGTTCCGGCATATTTTAACGATGCTCAAAGACAAGCAACAAAGGATGCAGGTAAAATTGCAGGACTTGATGTTTTACGTATCGTAAACGAACCGACAGCAGCAGCTCTTGCTTACGGTTTGGAAAAAGATAAACCTGAAAAAGTTCTTGTATTCGACCTTGGTGGTGGTACTTTTGATGTGTCTATCCTTGAAATTGGCGATGGCGTTCATGAAGTTCTTTCAACATCAGGTGATACACACTTAGGTGGTGATGACTTTGACCAGAAAATCATGGACTGGATGTGTGACGAATTCAAAAAGCAAGAAGGTATTGACCTTAGAAATGATAAACAAGCTATGCAGCGTGTTAAAGAAGCCGCTGAAAAAGCTAAAATTGAATTGTCTTCAGTTCTTGAAACAAGCATAAGCTTGCCGTTTATCACTGCTGATGCAAACGGAGCTAAGCATTTGGAATTATCATTAACAAGAGCTAAATTCGAAGATTTAAGCCGTGATTTGTTAAACAGATGTAAAGTTCCGGTTGAAAATGCTCTAAAGGATGCCGGCGTAACAAAGAATGATATCAATGAAGTTGTATTGGTTGGTGGTTCTTCACGTATCCCGGCTGTTCAACAGTTGGTTAAAGAATACACTGGTAAGGAACCTAACCAATCAGTTAACCCTGATGAAGTAGTTGCTGTTGGGGCTGCTATTCAGGCCGGGGTTCTTGCCGGAGAAGTTAAAGACATCGTATTACTTGATGTTACTCCGTTGACACTTGGTATTGAAACATTGGGCGGTGTTATGACTCCGTTGGTTCCTAGAAATACGACAATTCCGGTTTCTAAATCTCAAGTGTTCTCAACTGCCGAAAATAACCAGACTGCTGTTGATATTCATGTTCTTCAAGGTGAAAGACCTATGGCTAAGGACAACAAATCGCTTGGTATGTTTAGATTAGACGGTATCCCGCCTGCAATGAGAGGGTTGCCTCAAATTGAAGTAACATTTGATATCGATGCTAACGGTATTGTTAATGTTTCAGCTAAAGATAAGGCTACTAATAAAGAACAAAAGATTACTATCACAAACTCTTCTAACTTAACGGAAGAAGATATTGATAAGATGGTAAAAGAAGCTGAAGCTAATGCGGCTGAAGACAAAAAGAAAAAAGAAGAGGCTGAAATTAAAAATAATGCAACCAGCCTTATCGGTTCTGCAGAAAGAATTGAGAAAGATTTTGAGGGCAAAATTGATTCAGCTGATAAATCTAAGTTAGACGAACAAAAAGCTGCTCTTCAAAAAGCATTGGACGAAAATAAGCCGACTGAAGAGTTGAAAAAACTTTCAGACGAATTGCAGCAAACTATGTTTAGTATTTCACAGAAGGCTTATGAAGCAGTTCAAAAAGAAGAACAAGCTAATCAAAATTCTGCTAACACTGAAAGTGCCTCATCAGATTCCAACGATAAAAAAGATGATGATGTAATTGATGCAGAATATACTAAAGAATAATTCATAAAATGCCTATTTTGAAAAGAGTCGGATTACTTCCGGCTCTTTTTTTTTATCTATAAATTATAATCTATATTCTGCCCTAAACTTTCAACATATTCTTCTACATTCATTCGCCGGACGTTATGTTTTAATAGAAATTTATTAAAAGATGGATAATTTTTTTCGGCAAAATCATTCATAAGTTTTAGCTGTTGTAAATGCATGGGAAGTTGCTGCCATTCCTCTGAATTTATTTCCCTTAAATCATAAGGGATTGATTTTATACTTGTTTTAAGTTTATAGAGGGCTAATTTTAGAGTATCATTGCCGGAAAACTCAAATAAAGGTGCTTTTTCCGGATCGGCAATATCAATCCCGTGATATTTTGCATTTAGTTTAAGCCACTGAGGTGACCCTCCAAATAGTTTTGCGTTGTTTACAATATATTCTTGTAATTCTCTATGTAATGGTGATTTTGCTTTAAATAAAATTCGGTAGTCTGCTTGGAGTTTGTCTTGATATTTGGTAACAATTTCTAAAACCTCTTTTGAACTTATATTATCTACCATTTTTATTGCTCCAAACGTCGGTTGTGATCTTAACTGCGTTTGTTGATTATTTCCTATTTTCATCTATTTGTATCTCCCTTTTAGCTGTTGGTTTAAAACTTCTCATAAATTTTTTTTGTCGGGTTATTTATAAAAATTTACAAAAGCTTTACTCTGTAAAAAAATAGCCGTTTGGCTAATTGAAAGGATTGTATTTATATGTAGTAATAATATTAGTAGCAATTAAGGAGTAAATTTGTATGAAAAAGACATTTGTGGTTTTGTTTTCTTTGCTAATGGTTTCTTGCGGTTTTTGTATAGCAGCACTTAATTCGGGTGTAGAAATTCAAGAGCAAAGAGGCTGCTGTTCACATCATGGCGGCGTTGCTTATTGCGGAAACAGCGGTTACTTTATTTGTGCGGACGGGACCAGAAGCCCAAGCTGCAGGTGTCGATAAAAACTAAGAAAGGATATAAAAAATATGGTTAGCAAAGATTTTGAAAAAGATTTATATTTAATTGACGGCGGCATTGTTGTTACCGGGAAATCAACAGATTTGATTATTAATTCCAGGATATTATCCCGTTTTAAAAATAATAAGAGAATACATCTTATTCAAGGCGAAGTTCCGCTTTATATTCTAAAAGATAATAATGAAATGGTTCGATTATAAAAAAAATCCGGATTAATAAAATCCGGATTTTTTTTACGAGTTAATTATTTATGATTTTGCAGCGGCAGCTATTTTAGTCTTCTTATCTTCCCAGAACTCTACAAGTACCGAGCAGAAGAAAATACTTGACCAAGTTCCGATTGCAATACCTAAAATCATCGCAAGAACAAAGTCTCTTGTTGTAACTCCGCCAAAGAAGTATAATGCAAGCAATGTGATTAAAATTGTCAATGATGTATTAATACTTCTGGCTAAAGTCTGGTTAACAGATGCATTCATTATTTCACCAAATGACATTTTTTTAGAGTAGTATCTTAGGTTTTCACGAACCCTGTCAAATACAACGATTGTATCGTGTACTGAAAATCCTACAACAGTTAGTACTGCAGTGATAAACAACCCGTCGATTTCCACTCCGTAAAAAATTCCAAGTAATGCAAAAGCACCTATTACAAAAATTACGTCGTGTGCTATTCCAAGAATTGCCGCAAGTGCATAGTCAAATTTAAATCTTATTGTCAGATATGCAATAATTCCCAGGAATGCCAGACCAATTGCCAGAACAGAATTTTTGAATAATTCTTTACCTAAAGTAGGGCCTACAGAACTTACTGACATTAATTCAGGATTTTGATAATCCTCTGAAATTGATTTAGTAATATTATTTACTGTAGAAGTGTCCTCTCCGATAAATTTTGTTCTTATTGAAATAATATTTTTGATATTGCTGTTTTGTTTTTGATTTTCAGCATTTGCATGAATAATCTGAATATTAGGATTTTCAATCCCGATTTTTTCAAGCCCGGCCCTGATGTCTCCAAGATTTTCATTGGAAACATCTTCCTGAACTCCGTATTGTAGAATTGTTCCGCCTGTATAATCAATCCCGACTTTTAGCGGAATATGGTGTGGGTTATGAATCCCTCCCCATATAAGGCCAAGAACTCCCGGTAAAAGCAGAATTGCCGTTATCCAGAGCCATACTGCGCGGTACTTTACGATATCTATAAGATGTCTTGATGTTATCTCGTTTGTTGTTGTCATTACTATTTACCTCATAATTTCTTAGTCTAAAATTCCAAAACGGGCATTTTCACGTTTTGTTTCGGTTGCTTCATAGCTTTTTCCTATTTCAGACTGTTTTAATCCGAATAGTGCCGGATGCTTTAATTCTCCGGTTCCAAATAACAAGTGCATGAAATTCTTTGTTATTGTAATCGCACTGAACATTGAAACTACAACACCGATTGCCAGTGTCAGTGCAAAACCTTTTACTATACTTGAGCCAAGCATATAAAGAATTACACAAGTTATGATTGTTGTCATATTAGAGTCAAATATACTTGTAAATGCACGATCAAAACCTGAATTTATTGCTGTAAATAAATTTCTTCCGGCTTTTAACTCTTCTTTCATTCTTTCAAAGATAAGGATGTTTGCGTCAACTGCCATACCTATTGAAAGTATAAACCCGGCAATACCTGCCAGCGTTAAGGTAACAGGAATTGCTTTAAACAGAGCAAACAAAATAAGACTGTAAATAATCAGTGCAATATCTGCAATTAAACCCGGTACTCTGTATACAAGAACCATAAATAACATTACAAATCCAAGACCTACAGCACCTGCAAGTTTTGATTTGTCGATACTATCTGCCCCAAGCGTTGCTCCGACGGTATTTTCTTCAACAATTTTAGCCGGAACCGGTAATGCGCCGGCATTCAGGAGGTTAACCATTTCCTGGGCTTCTTCCATGGCAAATCCGCTGTCTCCGCCTCCGGTTATCTGAGCTTTCCCGCCGTATATAGGTTCATTAATTCTTGGAGCGGACTGAAGTTCTCCGTTAAAGAAGATTGCCATTTCCTGGCCTACAAGAGCTTTTGTTAATTCCGCAAATTTCTTTGAACCTTCTGCGTTAAATTCAAGTGATACAACCCATTGTCCGGTTGAATCAGTACTTAAAGTTGATTTGGTAAGATCGCGTCCGGTAAGGTCTGCATCCAGCCAAACAAGTTCTCCGTTCGGTCCTTTACCAGGTTTTTTAAATTCCAGCTGGGCTGTTTCACCAATATAAGTTTTTGCTTTTTCAAGATCTGTTTCTCCTGGAATTTCAACAAGTAATCTTTTGTCTCCTACTTGCTGAACAAGAGTTTCAGAAACACCAAGTTTATTTACACGGTTTTCTATTGAAAACTGTAATGTGTTCATAATATCAGGTGTAATTTGCGGAATTGTTTTGGTTGTCTGGGCTTCAAGGACAAGTCTTGATCCGCCGGCAAGATCCAGCCCTAATTTTGTAGGTTTTAGTACAATAACAAATATTGATACTATTACTATCAATACTATTGCCCAAAACATAATAATTTTGTTTTTCACTTTTTTTCCCCTTTTATATGTCTCTTATTTTTATTTTATTCAAAAATTAAATAGAATTTGATAGCCTGATTGGCTAATCAAGCGTATATCTGTCAATAACTTTGAACAATTCTTCTTTTTCATCTGCTGATAATTCTACCAGCGGACGGCGAACGTAATCCTTTATAATTCCTAAGTGGTCGAGAGCTGCTTTTACCGGAACCGGATTTGGAGCCATAAACAGCTTTTTGAATGCCGGGTATAGTTTTCTGTGCATATTTAATGCAGCTTTTATATCTCCGGTTTTATAGTTTCGAATCATTGATTTCATTTCGGTTCCGAAAATATGTGAGGCAACAGAGATTACTCCGTGTGCGCCAAGCGATAACATTGGAAGAGTCAGGCTGTCGTCACCTGAATATATTGAAAAACCTTCAGGACAGCGCATTTTCATTTCTGTAATGAAATCCATATCTCCGTAACTTTGTTTTATACCTATGATATTTTCATATTTATCTGCTAATTTCGCAACTGTTTCCGGTAAAATATTTACTCCGGTTCTGCCAGGAATGTTATAGATAATTACCGGGAGTGATGTGCTTTCTGCAATAGCTGAAAAATGGGCAATCATACCGCTTTGGGATGGCTTGTTGTAGTATGGTACAACTGATAAAATCGCATCAACTTCTTCTTTTTCTGCCCATTTAGCTGAGCGGACTGCTGTTTGTGTGCAATTTGAACCGGCATTCATAATGATTTTGGCCTTATTTTCGTTTGCCCGTTTAATTGTACTTAAAAGTTCAAATTCTTCTTCGTGGGTTAAAGTTGGTCCCTCTCCTGTGGTTCCGGCAACAAGAATGCTGTCACTTCCATGCTCAATCAAATGTCTTGTAAGTTCTTCTGCTTTATTGAAGTCAATCTCTCTTTTTGCATCAAACGGTGTTACCATCGCGGTGATAACTTCTCCGGCATCAAATCTTATAGCCATATAATACCTCTTTCCCTATATCAACTATCTTTTAATTTTAAAACAAAAGTATTGTTTTGGCTATAAATATTAAGATAATTTGCATTAGTAATGACATATAAAAACAGACGGGAAAATTTTTCGCCGTCTGTTTTTGAGTTTTGTTTATATCTTATATGGATAGTCCCTTTTATATTCCCAGCCGTCAAGTTCCAGCAGTCTTGCACAATGGTATGGGGTCGTTTTGCATAGTTGAAGTGCTCTCTGCCGATCGTTTCGTCCCTTTGATATTTCCATAAGAGTCCCCCAGTATATATTAGATTTCCCAAAGAATTTTGTGTATTTCTCTCCGCTATTTTCCCAATTGTCCCAGGCACATAATGAAAATAGATATCTATCATATCCCTCCATATTAGGTCTGTTATTACCGTTTACATCAAATTTAAAGTCATAACATGCTCCGGTTTTAACCCATGCGATGCTGCCATCTGAAAAGTATATTCCTGTACGTTTTTCAGTAGGATTATACTCTTCAATTTTTAAATATTTTATGTACGGAGCAATATACTTCATTACCATATTATATGAATTTTGCGAGCCTTTAACATCGTCATATTGTTCCTTTCCGTCATCATCCAATGCAGGAGCTCCGTTTTCATCTTTTACAAGGTACTCTCCGGGACTGTCCCAGTTGGTTGGTTCCCCGTAATCCTTTTGCGCCATCAAGATTGCCTGGCTCATTGTGCTGTTAAACTTTTTAAGCCTTGATGCGTATTCTATTTTTCTCTGGTTTGCCAATAGTGCCGGCAGCGTAAGAGCTGCAACGACCCCGATAATACCTAGGGTTATTAGAACTTCTGCTAGTGTAAATGCGGCCTTGCGAGGCGAATGGGGCCTGAGATCCTGCATTAAAATACTCCGCCGACGGTGTGATACAGAAATCAAAGTAGGTTGGGCTTTCAGCCCAACATTAGATTTTTGAGTGCAGATGGTCGAACATTTTTGTCGGTGGCAAGCTCCTGAATTACTCTGTGAGCCTCCTCCCTTGTAAGCCTCCTTTACGTCGGCAACAAGAGGAGCTGCAAGTTCAGGATGACATATAGAGTTATTTATCTTCCCTATGTATCCTGCACAGCGACGCATTATAGATGTTTGCTTCAGGTACTTTAAGATATTCAAAAACGTGTCTATACCGAGTCCCGACACAAAGAATTTGCCGTAATGGCCATGGGATAACGGTTTTAGGTATAGTCTAGCCCCCCCCCCCATCAGGGAAACCCGCACTATGATTGAGTTTTAGCATATTTCAAATCCTCCGTAAAATTATAACTTCCACTTAAATTATAACATATTAGTCAAATGTTTTCAATACAAAAAAGATGCGTCGCAAAATCGCTAAGCATCTTTTTTGCAATCAGTATAAAATTTTACTTATTTACATTTATGTTTCCCGCCCCAGCTTAGGTCATCGCAATGCAGATAATCCATATTCTCGTTGTAAATAACCCAGGCCGCACATGCATAGCCGCTATTGCTGCCTGTTGAATTTCTGTCACAAGCTTGAGGAAATTTGTGTATATTACTAACTTCATCAGGCCCTCCGTGTGGATAGATACCAACTCTGGTTAATTTAAAAGCAAACATGTCTTTCCCGATAGTGTTTGGAGCATTTTCTAAGCCGTTAAGATCGACTATAAAATTCCCGCAATATCCGCTTTTATTATCATTACATGTACTAAAATCAACCCAACCTCCGGAAAATGTTGTTCCGTCACTTAATTTTATAATTGATTGCTTCGCTCCTTTTGAGCTCCCCATTGTGTTACCTCCTAATCCATGTGTAGGGAGTGCATTATTTATACACTTAGTATCACCGGTTTGATAACATTTATAAGAAACATTCATATATTTTGATAAAGTCTCCCAAAGTATTTGTGCGTTTTTAGCATTTGCGTCTTTTGAGACTGTTTCTCCCGTATCAGGATCTATAGTACTGCCGGAATCTTCCGGGAACCCCCAGTTGTCGATTGTTCCGTAATCTTCCTGGGCCCTAAGATAGGCTTGGCTTAAGATACTATAGACCTTTTTAAGTTTTGTTACCGTAACTTTTTCCTGGTATTTAGCCATTAATGTCGGCATT
The DNA here is from genome assembly GCA_944325075.1 of Candidatus Gastranaerophilales bacterium. Classification (GTDB taxonomy): domain Bacteria; phylum Cyanobacteriota; class Vampirovibrionia; order Gastranaerophilales; family Gastranaerophilaceae; genus UBA1221. The sequence goes on along the minus strand of CALUYU010000031.1, from coordinate 15,183 downwards.
GTCATTGCCGCAACCACACCGATTATTCCTATAGTAATTAAAACCTCGGCCAGAGTAAATGCTGACCTGTATGATGTAAATCCTCTAAAATTTCTCATTCCAAAATATCCTCCATTGATGATAAATATATCACTATTATGACATATTCGTCAATTTTTGTCAATATCAGGCATTATATTGCTATTATTTATAAAAAGGGTTTTTATGGAGAAGTCGAAAAAGATAAAAGAAAGAATAAAGATGTTATTTGCTTGGCGTAATATTACTTATGAGGATTACGCCAGACGTTTATTTGCCAAGACCGGCAAAAAAATATCCACAAGCAGTTTGTCTCACAAGCTTGCGCGTCAAACAATATCTTTTAAAGAGGTTTTGGAAATAGCGAATATATTGGGGTACGACGTTATATTCCAGCCAAGGTCTGACTGGGAAGAATCTCATTAGCTATAATTATTTGCCGGGCTATAGATGTTACTCAAAATACCGGTAAAAATTTGACGATTAGTTTTAAATTATTCTGTGCGGTTTAGTAAGCAGTCTAGCCTCAACTCTTTCTTTAATAGCCCCTTCCGGTTCATAATAAGGAGATACGGTCATAATTTTTGCGGCTATGTCCGGATAATAATAGATAAATCTTAATTCGCTTGAAGTTAGGGGCTTCTGGGTATGAACGTTTGCATAGCGGACAAGTTCAAGAATATTTCTTGCTTCATGTTCATCTTTAAACTCTATTTCAAGATTATCGTAAACATTTCGGAAACCTTTGATACCGCCGTATTCACCTGTTGTAATCATTCTTCCTGTTTCAATAATTTCAGGCTCTCCGCGTCCAAGTTCTTCATAGTCATATAATTCATAATTTCTGCGGTCTTTTAATGCTCCGTCTGCGTGAATTCCTGATTCGTGAGCAAAAGCATTGTCACCAACTGCCGGCTGGTTTATTGGGATTGGGACGCCAAAAGCATAGGAAGTGTATTTGGCAAGCTGCCATGCTTTACTAAGATCAATATTAGGATCTATCATGTATTTATTCCTAAATCCGGCTGATTTAAGTATTGCAAGCAGACATGAAACAAGATCGGCATTCCCTGCACGTTCTCCCATCCCGTTAATTGCCGTGTTAATATAAGCATCAACTCCGGCGTCAATTGCGGCCTTTGCTCCCATTACGGAACATGCTGTTGCCATCCCGAGATCGTTGTGGAAATGCAGTTCAATTGGCATACCGGTTTCTCTTGCAATTTTATATATCCGGTCGTAAGATGTCTTTGGATCTTCAAATCCAAGAGTATCACAATATCTGAAACGTGTGGCCCCGTTTTTCTTTGCAATTTTGGCATACTTAATTAAAAAATCAATGTCACTTCTTGAGGCATCCTCAGCATTAACACCGATAATTTCCGCCCCTTTGGATACTGCACAGCGAACGGCTTCTGCTGTTATATCCAAAATATCGTTAAACGATTTTTTCCCCTGATACTTTCCGTTAATCATTTGCTCTGAAGTCGATTGGGAAAGGTTGCAGTTTTTTAGTTTAGGAACATTATTGAAAGACAATTCAACATCTTCTGCTATTGCTCTCATCCAGCCGGAAAGCTTTGTCCTTGTAATGACATTTCTGCTGACAAGCTCCAGATTCCCGTTGAGGTAATTTATTTCGTGTTTTGTTGTCGGAAAGCCAAATTCGGATTGGGTAATCCCCATTTCATCAAGCATTAGGTTAATAATGGTTTTTTGCAGTTTTGCAAGCCCTAATCTTGATGTTTGAACCCCGTCTCTGTTTGTTACGTCAACAAAATAAATTTTTCTGTCTTTCATTTTTACTCCTTTTACACTAGTTAAATAACTTGCTTTTTTGCCGAAAGTTATTTACAATAATTAGTATGAACATTGATAAGTTTATTGTCAAGAGATTTATATAGAATTATGAATAATACGAAACAGTTAGAGAAAAAGATAAATAAAGAGTACAAAACCGGTAATGTAAAATGTGCAATTGAACTTTGCCAGATAGGCCTGCAGGAAGACCCTACAAACGCTGATTTACATTTGCGGTTAGGTGACTTATACCTGGCATGGCATCTAGATATTTATAATTCCTGCCAATACATTGACGAGGCAATTACAGAGTATCAGCGCGCGTTAGAAACATATATTGATTCTGCGGAAATTTACTTCAAAATAGGACAGGCTCATTTTTATAAAGGTGAACTGGATAAGGCTGTTAATTATTTGGATACCGCAATTTCAAAGGATCCTAAAATGTCAAAGGCCTATTATCTTTTGGCTGAAACTTATACTAAAAAATCAATGTTCTTTGAGGCTATACTTAATGCACAGAAGTCTGTTAAAACAGCCCCTTTAAGAAATTCGTGCGCACATTATCTTCTTTCAAATCTTTATAGTGTTTCGTCTGTTCAGTCAATGGAATTGTGGTTTAAGTCCAAGTTTGAATATATATTATCACTTTTAACACTTCCTTTTGATACAAGAGCAGTTAAAAATGTTTGTCAAAGTTTTTCATATCTGAGGTTTATTCCTATCTGGCTTAAGGGAATGTGGCTTGTTAACTCTAAAGGGATAGATGAAGCTGTTCAGGTTTATATTGACGCAATTGACAAGGCTCCCGGGTTTGTTCCTTTATACGGACTTCTCGGCGATATATACTGTTCTCTTGGAAGATTTGAGGATGCTATTACCGAATATAAAATGGCAATTTGGCTGGATTGTTTAAATGTTCAGGCTTATCGCCATCTTGCTCAGGCTTATGAAGAAATGGGCGATTATGATAATGCCGTTGAAGTTTATGAGAGACTTGTAAAAATTATGCCTAATATGCCTGAAGTTCACTCCAATCTTGCAAACATATTGTTTGTTAAGGGGGATATTGACAGCGCAATTTCTCATTTCCAAACAGCTGTAACCCTTAACCCTAAAAAAGAATGGACTAGTGTTATAAATCAGACTCTTGGATTTGTTTTCCAGGAATCTAAAAAAGATTTGGATGCAGCTATTACCTCATATCAGAGTGCTTATCTGCAAACTCCTAAAGATATTGATATTTATATTAACTTAGGCAGTGCATTTTATGATAAAGAAGATTTCAATAATGCTTTAACCGTATATAGAAATGCATTAGACTTGCAGCCTAAAAATGCACAAATACATTGTAATCTTGGTTTTTTATACTGGGGTAACGGCAATATTGATGAGGCTATAAAGGAATATGAGCTTGCAATCGAATATAAACCTGATTACGATATTGCTTATAATAATCTTGGTGTAATTTATCTGGATGATTTGGGCAGAGTGCAGAAGGCGATTGAGTTATTTAAGCAGTCAATTTCTTATAATCCTAATTATGCACTTGCTCAGTTCAACCTTGCAAGGGCAATAACGATTACCGGGGATAAAATTGAGGCTGCGAAACTCTATCAGAATGCCCAAAATATTAACAAGGTAACAAATGAAATTGACCCTCAGGAAATCGTGGATAAAATTAACGATCTTTTCAACTAACTTTGATACATGTTTTGTGGGTTAATGCTAATTCTCAAATTTGTGTGAATTCAGATTTTACAAAAAATTCCCGGGAATATTTAAATTTTCCATTCCAAGGAATTTTATTTTAGTAATTTTTAAATCTTGTAAGGGTAATCCTTTTTGTATTCCCATTCATCAAGTTCTAACAATCTGGCACAAGTTCCTTTAGCTGTTTTACATTTTTCAAGTGCTGCTTGGCGGTTGTTGCGACCGTCTGCAACGGTCATTGATGTTCCCCAATATCTATTTGAGTTACCAAAGTAATTAATTCCATTGACAGTGCATAATAAAAAAATGTATCGGTCAATTCCGTTGGTATTTGGTCTCTTATTCCCATTTACATCAAAAGTAAAGTCTAAGCATGATCCGGTTTTAACCCAGGCGATACTCCCATCTGCAAAATAAATTCCGGTTCGTCTCTCTTCATTATTAAGCTCTTCTATTTTTAAGTAATTTATGTAAGGGGCGATATATTTCATTACCATATTATACGCATTTCTGGAACCAGTGACCTCATCATATTGATAATCCCCATCATCATCAAGTACCGGAGCTCCATTTTCGTCTTTTAATATATAGTCTCCTGGGCTTCCCCAGCTGGTCGGATCTCCGTAATCCTTTTGAGCCATAAGGATTGCTTGGCTCATTGTGCTGTTAAACTTTTTAATCCGCGAAGCAAATTCTATTTTCCTCTGGTTTGCCAATAGTGCTGGCAGCGTAAGCGCTGCAACGACCCCGATAATACCTAGGGTTATTAGAACCTCTGCAAGTGTGAATGCAACCCTGCGAGGCGAATGGGGCCTGAGGCCCTGCATTACAATGCTCCGCCGGCTGGATGATACGGGAACCAAAGTAGGTTGGGCTTTCAGCCCAACATCAGATTTTTGAGTGCAGATGGTCGAACATTTTGGTCGGTGGCAAGCTCCTAAATTACTCTGCGAGCCCCCTCTTTTGTACACCTCCTTTCCATCGTCAACAAGAAGAGCAGCGAGTTGAGAATGACAATTGTTTGATTTTGTCAATTTATCTATTTTGTTGGTGCAGTCTGAAGTTTTCTCCCAACCTATATTGTTTTCCCAAATGTGTTTATAGCGTTGTCCCGACAAAAAGAATTTGCCGTAATGGCCATGGGACAACGGTTTTAGGTGTAGTCTAGCCCCCCCCCCTATCGTGGAAATCGGCTCTGTGATTGAGTTTTAGCATATTTTAAATCCTCCGTAATTTTATAACTGCCATTTAAATTATAGCATATTCTTAGACTGATTTCAATACCGGTTTGCCAATGATAAACTTTCTAAATAACTTTTTCAGCATCAACTTCAATTGTTGCAGGGAGTATAAAACCAAAAGTAGAACCTTCTCCGGGGGTTGAATGTACAAAAACTTTTCCGTTATGGTATTTTTCGATAGTTGTTTTAACCAGGTGGAGCCCCAAGCCGGTTCCTTTGATTGTGTGCGTATTATTTTCTACCCGATAGAATCTGTCAAATATTTTTTTCTGGTGTTCAGGCGCAATCCCGCAGCCCTGGTCTGTTACTGTTACTTCAACTTCATTTGTCTCTTTCAGATTTTTAATTTTTATGTATATAGTTGAATTTTCCGGAGAATATTTTATAGCATTTGATAGAAAATTCGTAACGGCCCTTTCTATACCGTTGAAGTTAAACATAAATTCAGGAATATCATCTTCCTTACTTACAGAAATTGTTAAATGATGTTCTTTTGTTAAAACTTCAACTTGTTTTACACAATTTTCAACAACTTCAACAATATTGTTTAATGATTTTTCCATCGGAGCATTTGACTCCATACGTGAAAAGTCAAGAATATCATTAACCATGCTCTGAAGTCTTATTATTTCCTGATTAATTGTTCCTATAAATTCTTTTTGGGTTTCATAATCAAATTCATTCCCGTAATTGTAAAGAGTATCAATGTAACTTCTTAATACTGTTACCGGAGTTCTTAGTTCATGAGAAACATTGGATATGAAATTTGATCTCATCTCATCCATTTCTGCCTCTTTTGTCATATCAATAAGAACGATTATATAACCAACGTAATCCTTGCTGCGTGTGAACATAGGGGAAATAATTGATTTGATAACTTTTCGGTCAACATTTAAATTAAACTCGATTGGTTTCTTCTCAATAACATCAAGCGGAGTGTCTTTGAATTGTTCAATTTTATCCTTAAAGCAGTAATTACCTGATGTATCAATGTAGTTTTGAATTTGGGTATTTAAAAATTGGTCTTCAGTTACTTCAAGTAGCTGTTGAGCGTGATTATTAATCAATACCACATTATCATTATCGTCGCATACTACAACGCCGTTTGCAATACTCATCAAAACGGATTCAAACTTATTTCTTTCAAGCATAATCCGGTCGATATTTTGCTCTTCATAAATGTGAAGTCTGGCAGACATATCATTAAAGGCGTTGAAAAGTTCTTCAACCTCCGAACTTACATCCTGGCTTTCGATTTTATAGCCGAATTCACCTGTGGATATTTTTTTAACACCCTTTTGTAATATTCTTAATTCTCTTGTGATTAGGTATGTGTTTATTAAAATTACAAACGCAAAAACTATCCACACCAGTGAGAATACAAACATTAAAGATGCTCTTGTTGTAGATGATATTTGGGAGACTATTTTCCCTGATAATCCAACAGTTACTGATCCGTAATTCTTGTTTTCGTTAGGAATTATAAGCGGGGAGCTTACCGTAATTTTGGGTTTTAACTCTTTGTTTCCTTTAGTATTTTTGCTGGATGAAATAAGTTTTCCGTTAATGTCGTGAAATTCTACGGAAACAATATCGCTGTGCCCTGCAAGTAAGAGATCCGAGTGTGTTTGTAAGGTGGTTTTAACTTCTTCCGGAGGCAGGTCTTTAATTATTTCCGCACTTTCAATAGCTAGTGTTGTAGATATCCCCTGCCCGAAATTTTGGTATCCTTCACTAAGTTTTTTTTGGATATTTATAATAGCAAATATTGCTATAATTATAATTAAAGCTGTGCTTAGAATTAATCCGGAAATTATAAGCCGGTTTTGAGCTGTTAAACTTACTTTTTCACTCATAACCGAATTATCGCACTTATCTTAGGTTTAGTCAAGCGATTTTCCTACCGGTATGGAAAAGTTGTGTACTGGAGTTTATTTTTTGCTGACTTTTGCAAGCTGGATAAATTTTTTCGCATCATTAATGGGGATTGCAAAACCGATTCCGATGTTAGAAATATTATTATCAGGGTTATATATTGATTGGTTAATTCCAATAACTTCTCCGGAAGAATTGAGCAGAGGGCCTCCTGAGCAGCCCGGATTTATTGCGGCATCTGTTTGGATTTTTCCTTTTTCATAGTCAATTCTTGAGATAATTCCTTGTGTAAGTGTTCCGGTAAATCCGAACGGGTTTCCTATTGCAAGAACTTTTTGACCGACCTTTAATGTTGCAGAGTCTCCAAATTTTATTGTCTGCATTGGGCGTTTCGGGGTGATTTTCAAGAGTGCAAGATCTTTATTTTTCCCCATTGTTGAAACGACCTGGGCTTTATATGTCTGCCCGTTATAAGTTGTTACTTCAATTGTTTTAAATCCGTCAATTACATGTGAACCGGTTAATATGTATCCGTCTGAGCTTACTACACAGCCGGTGCCGGCGGAAACCCCATCATCCAGTTCCGCATCTATTGCAACAATTGCCGGATTAATTCTTTCATATACTGTTATATTTATTTCTTCATCCGGAACAAGTGTCCCCGCTTCTGCTTGAGACAGAGACAACCCCGGCAGATTTAGCGCAAATAATATAGCTATTATCAAAATTCTAATAATCATTTTTCCTCCCTTTTCTTATAATTATCTCCGTTTTTCCTCGTTTTTCACCCTCCCGGTATTTTTTTTGCCGGCTAGTTCTTGAAATTATTATAATTTTAATGTATAATAACTCTCAAAAGTTAATTATTATTAAAACTGCATTCAAAGCAGAGTAAACAAGAAGGAGAAAAAAATGAGCAGAATAGACTTATTTAAAGATCACTTATCAGCTAAAAGAGCTGTAAAAGTTATTGCAGGAATTGATAATTTTGATATTGATAATGTAAAAAAAGTGGTTAAGGCCGCTGAAGTTTCAGGCGCAAGTGCTGTTGATATTTGCGCTGATGAACATATTGTTTCTGAAATCAGAAATATGACTGAAATGCCTTTGTTTGTATCTTCAATTGTTCCGTCAGAACTTGCAAGAGCTGTTGAATTAGGAACTGACGCAATTGAACTTGGAAATTTTGATGTTCTTTATAAAAAAGGTGTTTCCTTCTCTAAAGATGAAGTTTTAAATCTTGTTGATCAAACACTTGCTTTACTCGGTGATAACAGAGTATTCTTCTCTGTAACTATTCCTGGTGAAATTTCAATTGCTGATCAGATTGAACTTGCCAGAGAACTTGAAGCAAGAAATATTGACTTAATCCAAACAGAAGGACACTTCTCTGCTGACAAGCAGGCTGACGGTGTTAGAGGTTTAATGGAAAGAGCTGAACTTACAATTTCTAACACAATTGAATTAGCTAGAAATGTTGACATCCCTATTATGACAGCAACAGGTATTAATCCAACAACTGCTCCTTTTGCGTTTACGGCAGGTGCTAGTGCTATCGGTTGCGGTTCCTGTATAAATAAAATGAATTCGGAAATTTCTATGATCGCTACAGCTAAACAACTTGTTGATATAGCTGTAAAAAATGCAGAAAAAGTTGCAGAACTTGTATAAGTTCAAGATTTTTATACTACAAGGCCGGGGTATACCCCGGCCTTCTTTTTTGGCAGAAAGGCAAAAGTGAACAAAAAAGAAGGCACTATAACTTTTGGGCCGTCAAAATACTGGGACTTTCCGATTGTAATTGACGGTTCCTATGGAACAATAAGTGTAGAAGATTTCTTTGACAGATATTATGCACCGTACATGAATATGTCTAAGGAAGTTGATAATAAACTTGGGAAGTATATAATTACTAATTATAATGGGGCAGTTACATTTATGTACAACAGTTCTTATGATATTCATGTAAGAAGTGTTGAAGGTATTTGTCTAAGATTTTGGGCAAATAACCAGTTTGTTGTTTTAAATGCTGATTTAAATTGTGAAGCTCCGCCAAATGTCATTGGAAAAGATGTTTTTGATATAGCAGAATTTGTAGAAAATAGAAAATTTACAGTCCCAAGGCTGTGGTCGATTAAAGATGAAAAAACACGGCAAGATGCAATAGCAAGCTGTAAAAATTTTTCAGCCATTAATGGTCTTCCAAGCTTGTGTTTTGCCGTATTTGTTTATGATGGATGGAAATTTAAAGACGATTATCCCTGGTAAGTTATAGTAAAAAACAGCAGATACAGTTTACTGACCTGCTGTTTTTTTTGTTGTTATTCTTCACTAAGAATACTATATGCAACTACACTGTCTATGTTTACGTTGAGCCAGTCATACCTAAAGCAGACATAATCATTGCACTCACAGTCGTCATCATCACATGTGCAGTAATCGCTTAATCTGCATACAAGTGCGTTCTGTATTGTTAAGATATCTTCATGACATTCTTCACATTTACCGTCTTTCATGAATAAATTCCCATCTATTTTTAGGTGGTTCGTTATAACTACAATTTTTGCTGAGCCGATTTTTTCTGCTATTTTTAAAATAGATTTAGAAATTGGTTTAGACATTTTTTACTCCTTTTTTATATCCTGAAAAATAATAATTAATTTGTCCAAAAATTTTATTCTCAAGAGGTTTAATTTTATGTCGACTATTTAAAGTATTGTCTTAACTTATAATAAATGATAATATAAATTACAAAGAGAAATGTGAGGATAAATATGAAAAAAGGTTTTACTCTTGCAGAGGTTCTTATTACACTAGGAGTTATTGGCGTTGTGGCTGCTATTACGATGCCCATGATGATGGCTGCACATCGGGAAAAACAGTTTGTTGCGCAGTTAAAGAAAATATATAGTAATATGTCTCAATCATATGCCAGAGCACTTGTTGAATATGGAGAACCTGACGTGTGGGAGCTTGTAGCCGCCGATAGTCCGGAGGGAGCAAATGCAATAAGCAGTGTGTTATCTCCGTATTTTAGTATTCAACGTGATTGTAAAACAGATGGCGGCTGTTGGGTAAATGACAGAATTATTTATCTTGATAATAGTGCTTCTGATGTAAGCATTGGTACGGATTCCAAATTTTCATCATTGCAGATTGCAGACGGAACTTTGATTGCCTACCGCGTTCTTGATCCAAACTGTAAATCCGTTAAAGGTACAAATAAGGCATACTCAAATGTTTGCGGAGAAGTTTACGTTGATTTGAACGGGGTTAAAAATCCCAATCAGTTTGGTTATGATGTTTATAAATTCTATATAACCCGTTACGGATTTTTACCGGCAGGGTTCCAGGATGACACTGCTACCGCGTTCGAAAATACTTGTGCTGATAAAAATATAGGAACCGGATGTGCAGCTTGGGTTGTTCAGAGAGAAAATATGGACTATTTGCACTGTGACGGCCTTACTTGGAATGGAAAATATAAGTGCAATAACAGGTTTAATCCAAATTTTAATTTTGGGTTATAATAAAATTTGATATACAAAATTTTTCTCTTGTGATATTATATTTTTAAAATTACGTTTAATCAGTATTTTTAATTTTCGGAAACTTTTTTTGAAAAAAAACATCTAAGTAAATAAGCTTGAGCGAAAATATGTGATTAAGGGTAATCTGGAGGAAAATTAAAGAATGAGAAAACTTATGAAAAAAAGTCTAATCTTTGTAGGGGCATTCGTCTTTTTGTTTGGATGCATAATCCATAATAACGGAATTGCACTGTCACCGTCAGAGTTGATGTATTATACAAATGTTCGGCCGCCATCACAATTTTACCCGACATATTTGTATGATCAGGTTTGGTCTCTGATAAATAAAAAATATGTCGATCAGACAAATAATGCACAAGACTGGTCCAAGTGGCGTCATAAGTATGATAAAGTAATGGTTACGGAAGAAGATGCTTATGTTGCTATTAATACGATGCTTGCAAGTTTAAATGATCCTTATACAAAATTTTTGGATCCTAAGGAATTTGCTGAGGAAAATAGTTCAATAAAAGGATCTTTGAAAGGAATTGGTATTCAAATTGGTATTAAAGACGATAAGTTGACTGTTATAGCTCCGATTGAAGATACTCCGGCGGAAAAAGCCGGGCTTTTGGCCGGTGATGTTATATTGGAAATCGACGGTAAAAGTACTAAAAGTATTACTGTAGATAAGGCTGCTGATCAGATCCGCGGTAAGGAAGGTACTCAGGTAACACTGTTGATTAAACGTGAAAATCAGGAACCTAAATTGTATACTATTACACGTACTAATATTGAAATTAAATCTGTATCACAAAAAGTTCCTGATAATATGAAAATGCCTGATGATATATGCTACATAAGGTTAAGTTCTTTTATCAGCAGAAACGCAGAGGGTGAATTCCGTTCACTGATATTAAATGGTGAGAAGAAAAAGGGTTTAAAAGGTTATATTATTGATCTCCGTTCAAATCCTGGCGGACTCTTAAGTAATGCTATTTCTATTTCCGATATGTTTCTTGATAATGGCAAAATAGTTTCAACTGTTGACCGTGACGGATATGAAGACAGCACTCTTGCAACAAAAGGTGTTGTTACTAAAAAACCTGTAGTTGTATTAATTAATAAAGGTTCTGCGTCGGCCAGCGAGATTTTCTCAGGCGCAATGCAGGATAACGGACGGGCTGTTCTTGTCGGAGAACAATCTTTCGGGAAAGGTTTGGTTCAGGAAATTAACAAACTTATGTATGATGCAGGTATTAATATAACAATTCAGAAATATCTTACTCCTAACGGAACAGATATTAACAAAAAGGGAATTTCTCCGGATGTTGTTGTTAAGCTGACAGAAGAAAATGTTAAGAATAAAGATGACGTTCAGCTGAAAAAGGCAATAGAAGTTCTTAACCAGCTTACATCCGGAACTCCGGTTGCATCATTTAATAAAACCACGGATAATATTATTTATACAAAATAAAATTCAAAATAAAAGTATGAGAGGAGTTTCTGTAAAAGAAATTCCTCTCTTTTTATGGTAAGATTTCAAATGTGGATGAAAAAGAAGTTATAAGATATTTTAGAAGCTTGGGGTTAGAGGTGAATACCCGGACAAAGGCCCGCGGGCATCAGGGATTTTTCTTAAAGAACAGGATAGATATTTCTAAAAATATCCCGCCCGATAGGGTTATACCTACTTTGCTGCATGAATTTGCTCATTATATACACTATTCCCTTGAAAAAGATATTAACAAAACCGGCGGGACTTTTTCTGCCATTTTTGGAGAAGAAAATTCTGTCTTTGAAGAAGAACTGTTCAAGGTCACTAATTTTGTTGATGAAAATTCTCTTTGTGTAAAACTGTATGAACATAAGGACAGGATTAAAAATTTGATTAAAGATTATGAAAAAATTATAAAATCCGATTATCCCGGATTTATGAGGTCTAAAAAGTTTAAAGAGTTTGATAAATATATAAAAAAATCTGAGGCAAAATATCTTTTAAAATATGACTGTGTGAGGCTTGTAGGAGGTTTTTGGCGTAAAAAATACCGTGTTATTTCGGTATCATCAATTGAGAAAGATTTTCCGGATATGCCAAGGAGTTTTTCTGCATATATTAAACTGCGTTCATGCCAAAAGAAACAAAAACGTATTTCTGCCAGGATTAGCCGTTTGCAAAAGTATTACAAAAAGCCTACAGAATTATTTGCGAGATTTCTGGAAGGATTATATATGGATAAAGAGTGGGTGTTTGCGCTTGCTCCTTATACAACCGGCAAGTTTATTGAACGTTTGGATAATGGCTGCTACAAAGATTTGGAAGGAATCAGAAAATTAATTCTATAACTAGACACGTCCATAAATGTCTGAATAGCGTATTATATCATCTTCTGATAAAAGGTCTCCACTCTGAATTTCTATAACTTCAAGGTCATGTTCATAGGGATTGTGGAGTGAATGTATTGCCCTTAGCGGAATATCAAGACTTTGTCCGGTCTCCAGGATGATTTCTTTTTCATTTAACAAAACTTTTGCTTTCCCTTTTATTACAAACCAGTGTTCGCTTCTATGGTTGTGGGATTGAACAGAAAGTTTTCCCTGAGGGTTGACGTGCAAAATTTTTACAAGATATCCTTCACCCTCGTCAATGTTTCGATAAAAGCCCCATGGCCGGTATGATATTTCATTTATACTATGATTTGCTGAATCCATTTATATTCTTCCTCTTTCCTGGTCTATTATAGAGCATTATGCGCTTTTTGTAAACTTTTTATTGAATATTTTTCCTGCTAATAAATTTATGCTATTATTATATTGTAATGGTTAGTCAAGAAGATTTGAAAAAGAGTATTTATGTGTTTTTTACAACACTAATAGTTTTGTTTTTGGCCGGATTGATAGTTTTAATTCTCTCACAGCCGCCGCATAAAACTGATGAAATCTATTTGAATGCTTTAAACGCATATGAAAATAAGGATTATTCAAAATCATATTTTTTATTTTCAAAAATTATAATTACATCTCCCCTCAAGCCTCTTGCTATTTACCATCAGGGGGTGTGTGCGGACAAAGTTGGTGATAAAGTTTCTGCAATAAAGCAGTATAAGTTTTTTCTGTTAATTTATCCTAAACATACTCTTGCATTAAAGGTCAAATACAATCTGGCTCAGAACTTAATAGATACAAGACCTGCAAAAGCAAGAAAGTATTTTGAAAGTATTATTAAACATTATCCTTCAACGGATTATGCAATAGCTTCCGAATATTATGCGGGACTTATTGATTTAAAAAAATATGAAAAAGAGCAGATTTTTCCTGTGTCGGTAAAAAATGATATAGAAAGTCATTTCAGACATTATTTAAAGAAAGCACCTTCCGGACGTTTGGCAATAAATGTTATTGAAAATTGGAACAAGATAGATAAATCAATTGCAAAAGATGATTATCTTTTAATGGCTAAGTCTTATTATCTTTTTGGAGATTATAAAAAGGCGTCTGAGTTTGCGAAAAAGGCTGAACTAAAGAATTCATGGGCTTTTGAGGTCTTAAATTCATCGGCTCTCGGTGACAAATCAAGGGCTAAGTATCTTACTGAATGGGGCCTAAACGGAAATGCCGACTACGTTGATAAAGAAGATGTATATGCTGCTATCGATAATTATATGGGTAATGTGCCTTCAAAGTATCAGGCAGCAGTAAAGCTTCTCTCTTTGACAAAGTCCAGAGGCAAAGATTATCTTATGGATATTAAATGCCGTTACAGCCCTAATGATGAAAAATTAGCCTGCTATAAGAATTTATATCTTTGGTTCCCAACAAGTGAATTTGTTGATGATGCTCAGTCGCAGATATTTTTACATATGGTTAGGGTAAATGATATTGGTAATGCCCAACGTATTGGTATTGATTTTCTAAATAAGCATAAAACTTCTCCTTATGCCCCTCTGGTTATGTATTACATGGGGCGGGTGAGTGAAAAAGCACGTTCATATAGAGATTATATCAGCTACTATAGAAGTGTAATTTCCAAATATCCTGATAACTACTATGCATATCGTGCGTATTTGCGATTAAACCATACTTATAATCCGATTATAACATCATATTTGGGTGAGAAACCTGTTGTTTTTCCGTATGAAAAGAAACATGATTTTCTTGAAAAACTCGCTACTCTGGGTGACTTTGAAGTACTTGAGGAATACGCTTCATATGATGACTTTATAAAAAGCTGGGTATACTATAAAAAAGGTGATTACAAGAAATCAATGGTTCTTGCCCGTGACGCGATGGATAAACTTGAAACTAAGCCGGATAAAACTGATTTGAGATGGCGGTTGGTATATCCTTTATTATTCTGGGATGATGTAAGAAAATATGCAAACGGAGTTGGAAATAATCCGCCTTTAATATTGTCTATTGTTCGGGAAGAAAGTTATTTTGATTCAAATGCTGCAAGCAGTGTCGGGGCTAAGGGATTAATGCAGCTTATGCCTGCTACCGCCTCTGAAGTTGCATCAAAATTTGGGGTAAAAAATTATAACCTTTCAAATCCTTCAAATAATATTATGATGGGAAATTATTATTACTCATTTATCAAAAGCCTGCTTGGAGGGCTTGATGTTTCGGCAATTGCGGCATATAACGGCGGTATTGGCTCGGTGAACCAGTGGAAGCAATCATTGAATTACAGTGATACAGATTCTTTTATTGAACAGATTCCATATCCGGAAACACAGAATTATGTAAAAAAAGTTTTGCGTTCATACTGGAATTATGTACGGATATATAGTGGAAATTAGATAAGTGAACCTATAGACTTCGGTATCAATAAATCTAATGTTATAGTTCTACCTCAACTTACTTTTTTCTTTAGCCGAAAGCGGATTTTCGGTAGGGTGAGCAGAGCGAACCCGTGAGGTGTCAGTCAAGATGTAGGTTGGGGTTTCTACCCCAACATTGAAATTATATTTTCCCCCCTTGCAACCTACTTTTTTCTTTGGCTAAAA
>CALUYU010000030.1 GCA_944325075.1 Candidatus Gastranaerophilales bacterium | reverse complement strand
CCATGACTTTGTCCCTTTCTTGTTTTTCCTTATTATTTCTATCGGTCCCTACTCCGCTTTTCTTTAATCTTTTTCGCTCCCCTCTTAATATTTCGTTACAGTTGATATTAAAGACAGAGACTTAAAAACAATAAGTGAAAGGATTTTCCCCAATTTAACAAAGTCATAAATTCTCCCGGATTATTATACAGAAAACAATCCGCAAGTTTTAAATAGCAGCACAAAATTAATTATATATATTTTCTAAGAACTACATATCAAGCCCTAAGTCCAAAGTAGGTGCTTTTGCAACGATTGCGCTGCTTGAGATAATATCAACGCCGCATTCGGCAATAGAACGAATTGAGTCTAATGTAACATTACCGCTTGCCTCAACAATTGCCGATTTATTAATAATCTTACAAGCTTCTTTCATCATATCACAGGTCATATTATCAAGCATAATGATATCAGCTCCAACCTCGACGGCTTCTTTTACCTGATCTAAAGTGTCACATTCAACCTCAATTTTATGTGCGTGAGAAATATTCGTTCTGAGTTTCAAAACAGCATTAGTTATTGAACCGGCAAATTTGATATGATTATCTTTTATCATCGCACAATCAGAAAGATTGAACCGATGTAAAGCACCACCGCCGGTTTTGACTGAATACTTTTCAAATGCCCGGAAATTAGGGGTTGTTTTTCTTGTATCAACAACTTTAACTGGTAAATCTCCTATAGCAGCCTGATATTTAGCGGTTTCAGTCGCAATCCCGCTCATTCTCTGGATATAATTAAGAGCGACACGCTCACCCATAAGAATATATTTTGCAGAACCCTTTATATCCGCAAGTTTATCACCTTTTTTTATTTTATCACCGTCTTTAAAATAAAAATGAACATCTATATCAGGAGATAATATTTTAAAAACAGTTTTAAACACCTCAGCACCGCATAAAATTCCGTCCGCACGCGTATTAAGGCTTGCACTCAGAAGCTCATGCCCGTCTGTTATATTTTCTGTAGTAATATCTCCAAAACCAATATCTTCTTTTAATGCTTCTTTTATATGATCTTCAATATAAAAATTATTTAACAAAACAAAGATCTCCTTCTTTTTTAGTTAAACAGCTATGGGTAGAATGTTCATCAGTATTAAGATAATCCAGACGGTAATGAGCGCCGCGGGATTCTTTCCGGCGTAAAGCACATGTTGCTACTAACTTAGCAACAGTAAGCATATTTCTAAATTCGTATTCTGCTTTAGATAAGCATTTAGAAGTTCTTGGGAATTGGGAGGCAAGCTCATCAATCTTTTCCAAGCCGGTAATTAATGATTTTTCATCTCTCAAAATGCCGACATAATTCCACATAACCTCCTGAAGCTGAGTACGCAAATTTTGTACATCAATCTCATCAGAGTCAATATCTTCCGTATACCTGTCAATAATTGATTTAATATCTTCATCAATTTGTTTTGGCGCATTAAGAGGCTGATTTTTAAGGAAATCAGCAACTTCATAAGCGCAAACCACACATTCCAAAAGCGAATTGCTTGCAAGTCTGTTTCCGCCATGAAGTCCGGTTGAAGAGACCTCTCCTATTGCATAGAGGCCCTTTATAGATGTTTGTCCCTCAATATTAGTCTTAACCCCGCCCATAAAATAGTGGGCAGCAGGCGCAACCGGAATAAAATCATGCGCCATATCTATTCCGTTTTCAAGACATTTATGGGAAATATTAGGGAAACGTTCCGCTAACTTTTTAGTATCTATGCAAGTAGCATTTAAATATACGTTATCAACGTGATTTTTAACCATTTCGTTAAAATTTGCACGGGTAACAATATCTCTTGGAGCAAGTTCTAATCTCTCATCATATTTATGCATAAATTCAACACCGTCAGCATCAACGAGTTTCGCCCCTTCACCTCTTACGGCCTCGGAAATTAAAAATCGGTTTTCTTCACCGTCAATAGCAAGTGCTGTAGGGTGGAATTGAACGAACTCCATATCCTGCATAACTGCCCCGGCATTATATGCAAGTGCTAAACCATCTCCGGTTGCTCCTGACGGATTTGTTGTATATTTGTATAATTGCCCTATCCCTCCGGTTGCAAGAATTACTACCGGGGAATAAAGCGTTTCATATTCTTTAGTTATATCATTAAATACCAGAACACCCTTACATTCCTCTTTTGCATTAACCAAAAGTTCAACTGCTACAGTCTGCTCGTATATATCAATATTATGATTTTCAGAGACCTTTTTACACAACGCTCTTTCAATCATTTTTCCGGTTGCATCACCGCCGGAATGAAGAACTCTGTTTACGCTATGAGCCGCCTCAAGAGTAAATGTCAGTTCACCGTTCTCATCTCGATCAAACTCAACACCAAATTTTAAAAGATCTTTTATTACTTTATCAGAATTTTCTGAGATAAATTTAACAGTGTTAAACTCACTCAACCCTGCCCCGGCTTTAATAGTATCACTTATGTGGGATGAAGTTGAGTCGTTTTTGTT
This sequence comes from Candidatus Gastranaerophilales bacterium, assembly GCA_944325075.1. Lineage (GTDB taxonomy): Bacteria > Cyanobacteriota > Vampirovibrionia > Gastranaerophilales > Gastranaerophilaceae > UBA1221. The sequence goes on along the minus strand of CALUYU010000030.1, from coordinate 21,999 downwards.
TTCTTTCAGAACTCCTACCATCCCGCCCTGGGCGTATCTGGAATTACTTTCTCCCAATTTTGATTTTGTTATAAGTAAAATTCCGTCAGGCAGTTTTGCTTGTTGTTCTATTTTAAGTGCAGCATACAAGCCCGCAATCCCGCTGCCTATTATTATTGTTGAATATTTTGAATATTTCATAAAAATAGCCTCTAATTTTCCTTCTTTAACAATATAATACCTCAAAAACATCAATTTAAAAATTAAGTTTTTATTAAAATTATCTTTTGTTAATATCATTCAAATAGTTGATATATTTTAAAAGTAGCCAATCGGGTAATAGACTCGACACTTCCCTTTATATTTAATATACGTGTTACTAATTAAACAGGAGGATTACTATGTTAAAAACATCAGACACTGCAACCGAAAAGAAGGTTATCACTATTGCAATTATAGAAGATTTCAAACTTACCCGTGTAGGATTAAGGTGTGCACTTAACGCAAATGAAGATATGACTGTCGTTGCCGAAGCAGAGGATGCAATTGAGGGGTTAAAATTAATCGAAAGGGTTAAACCTAATGTAATTCTTATGGACTTAGGTCTTCCGGGAATGAACGGTATTGAAGCAACAATTAAAGTAAAAGAAATTCTTCCTTCTACAAAAGTTATTGCTCTGACATCCCACGACCGTGAGGAAGAAGTTGTAGCAGCATTAAGCTCCGGGGCAAGTGCTTACTGTCTGAAAGACATTGATCCTGCAAAACTTGCCGATGTTGTAAGAGATGTTGCAGAAGGTGTCTGTTGGATTGATCCGGTCGTTGCTCAAATGGCTCTTAACTCTTTCCCTAAAATTGAAAATATAGGCTTTCTTCCGGGGAAAAATCAATCAGAAGGCCGTGTTCCGCTTACCGAAAGAGAGTATGAAGTTTTAAAACACCTTGTAAGCGGAAAAAGTAATACCGAAATTGCAAAAGAATTAATCGTAAGTGTTCACACAGCAAAAGCACATGTTTGTTCTATATTACAAAAGATGTGTGTAAACGATAGAGTTCAGGCTGCAGTAAAAGCTGTTAAAGAGGGAATGGTGTAGAAAAAAAAAAGTCGCAGAAACTTATAATTAAATTATAAGTTTCTGCTTACCCCCCCCCCGCAAGTATACAGAACCGCCTTGACTAGCTGCTGTCCGTTTAGTAAAATTTCTATAGTTATGGATTAGAGGAGTAAATAGTATGGACATAAAAGCAATAGTTCTTGCAGCAGGCAAAGGTACCAGGATGAAGTCAGAAACACCTAAAGTTTTACATGAAATTTATGGGAAAACGCTTTTAGGGTATGTTCTGGACAGCGTGAATGGAATTACAAACGAAAATTTTGTCATCGTCGGGCATCATGCACAAGAGGTTGAAAAGTTTGTTGAAAAGAATTATGCCAATACAAGATCAGTATTGCAGTCTCCACAGCTTGGAACCGGACATGCAGTATCAATGGCAGCCCCAATGCTTGAAAATTATGAAGGACTTGTTCTTGTCCTATGCGGAGACACTCCGCTTATTACAGCAGAAACTTTACAGAAATTTATTGATTTTCATAAATCAAGCAATTCTGATTTAACATTAATGAGCACAATATTTGACGACCCTACAAATTACGGAAGAATCATCAGGAATCCGGATAACAGCGTTAAGTGTATTGTTGAAGAAAAAGATGCAACCGATGAACAAAAATCAATAAAAGAAGTTAATGCAGGAATATACTGCCTTGACTGGAAAAAAGTTAAAAATGCATTTTCCCAGCTTACGAGCAACAATGCTCAGGGAGAGTATTATTTAACTGATATTATTGAATGGGGAAAGAAAAATTCTCTTAGCGTCAATGCATTTATACTTGAAGATAATGAAGAGATTTACGGAATAAATTCACGATTAAATCTTGCCCAGGCGTTTAAATATATGACCAAAAGAGTTTTAACAAAATTAATGCTTAACGGTGTGACAATTACCGACCCTGAAAGCACTTGGATAAGCCCTGATACTGAAATAGGGCAGGACACGGTAATATTTCCGTCAACATACATTGAGGGGCGGAATAAAATTGGCAGAAATTGTAAAATCGGTCCTTGCGCCCACCTTAGAGGAGACGTTGAAATAGCAGATAATGTTAAAATCGGGAATTTTGTTGAAGTAAAAAAGGCTAAGATAGACTCAAACACAAATGTCGGACACTTATCATACATAGGCGATAGCGAATTAGGAGCTCATGTTAACATTGGAGCCGGAACTATCACTGCTAATTATGATCCGCTAAGCAAAACAAAAAGTAAAACCTGGTTGAAGAATCATGTTAAAGTCGGATCTAATTCAGTTCTTGTTGCGCCGGTAACAGTTGAAGAAGGAGCGAATTTGGGCGCTGGAACCATTGTTACCAAAAATATTCCTGCCTGGTCGCTTGCTCTTACCAGAAGTCCGCTTAAAATTTTCTCAGACTGGGTTAAAGCAAAACTTTCATAAATATCTTCTATAAATAGAAAACAGATATGGCTGCCCTAAAGCGAAATAAATAATACTGTTTAATATTTCAAAACAAGGCCAAACAACTTAACAAGTTTCAGCTTGGAAAATAATTCAACAGTACCCTTGTGTTGCCCTAAATGGACATTTTACTTTCCGAACAATCCCTCCCCATTACAGAGTAGAAACAATTTCTCCAACAACCTTCCCGCTATGAGTCCGAATTGAATGATCCATCTCAATATCAGCCCAATGAAGATTTCTCAATGAATCAAATACCACAATCTCTCTGGCTTTCATATCACAATCTGAAATTTTTACAACAAGACACTCTTCATTTTGCAAATTTGTAACAATACATAATCCGCCGGCACCAACTTTTGCAACAAGATGATCCGAGCCCTCAAGTATTTTGGTATCAGTTCTGCATTCCCCGCCTATAATATAAGGATGATGCAAAAAAGCATCACGAATTTTTCTATATTCTTCAGAACAGAATACATTTATAAATCCTTTACCCATATTCTCAAGCGGCATTGCAAAAACCGGAACTCCGCATCCGTCACTTGTTACCGGATACTCTTTTTTTAACTCGCATAACTCATAAATCCGCTCCTTTATAAGTTTTTGCAGCGGATGATAACTTTCAGTATAGGTGTCTAAATCCCAATTATGCATAACACAAAGTCCAAGCATCATTATATGTTTGCCAGAACAATTGTTATGTAAAACAGTTGGCTCTTCATCGTCAAGAAGCATTTTTTCATAAGCGGCCTTTGAAAGAGGCGGATGAACCCCGCATTTTAACTTATCTTCACCTAAGCCAATCTTTCTTAATAATTCTTTTGCAATATCAATATGACACTGCTCTCCGGTATGAGAGGCACAGCAAAAGGCAATTTCTTCTTCAGTCATATCAAAAGCCTCGTCCATACCAAAATCAATCATTAAAGCAGCCTGGAGCGGTTTGGCGCAGGAACGCATATAAAACGGGTAATTACCGCTTTCACCTACACGGTCAACAACATGAACACGGTTTAAAACCATTACATAACCAAAATGCTGCTCTTCTACAAGTCCGTCCCGTATGTATTTTACGAGTGTATCCGGAGAATTAAATATCATAATTTTTCACCACATCAATTATCTTAGCCATAGTTTTTTTCAACGCTTTATTTTCATCTTTTAAAGCTTTAATTTCTTCTTCAAGTTTCTTGATATTCTTAACTTCACCATTGCTATCAGGCAGCAAATCCGGGTTTATAACAAAACGTTTTCTGGAATCAGCCTTAAGACGAAAAAGGGTTTTAACAGTTTCTTCAGTAAGAAAACCCATTTTAACCAAAACTTTACCAATAAGTTCGTGCTGTCCCCTGCCGGCGTTTTTTCTTTGCTCAGCAATTGCAACATCAAGCTGATCAATTGTTATAGAACCATTTTTCAGGAAATAATCTCCGGTAGGGAATTTCCCCGCAATAAAACCTGCCATAGCATAGACTTCATCACTCTCAGGCGCCTCAATATAGTTCTGTTCAAGGCAGAAAATGTAAAGTTTTGATATTTCTTCTATGGACATAAACATATTCAAGGCCATTTCAAGAATACTGTAGCCATCATGAACATATTTGAGAAAATTATATATATTAGTATCCAAACCGCTTGACTTATCCCATAGCTCGTTTTTTCCCTGGAAAGTAAGAGTCGGAATGTTCATTGAAAATATTTTATCTGCATTATTTATAATATAACGCTCACAGTAATTTTCTTTCATATTCTGATATAATCTATAGAACACGACCTGTTTTATCCACAAAGGATAGGCCAAAAATTTGTTTAAAAATAACTTGAATATGTTTCTCTTCATAATATGCCTCTAATCTTAATTATACATTAAATCCCAATTTTTTCAAGTACACAATATTATTGTTATACTAATTTATAAGGATTGAAAAAAAGCAGGTAATATATTATAATAGTAATAAATAAGAATTCAGCATAGGAACAGAAAGGGACAATATATGCAAAACCCAATCATAGAAAGAATTTCCCCGAGGGGGGGGGGGGCAGCCTAATACCGTAAAAGGCTTTGTAGAACCGTTTTTCAGATTTTTTTCTTTAGTTTTCTGTATCAAAAAAAGGTTCCTGAGGCACTTCACTATAATGCGTCGCTGTGTGGGTCTCATAGGGAAAAGGTTGATAAAAATTTTTCCATGTCATCCTGAACTCGCAACTCCTCTTGTTGCCGACGTAAAGGAGGCTTACAAGGGAGGGTGCTCTCAGAGTATTTCAGGATCTAGCCACCGACAAAAATGTGCGACAATCTGCACTGTATCAGGAAAAGAAGTATTAGATAAAGTAGGTTGGGCTTTCAGCCCAACAATGAAATTATGTTGGGGTAGAAACCCCAACCTACAAAAAGCTATTTCTTCTGCATCTAGGAAAGCGACGCGTCATGTAAGAGGGGACTTAGTTCCCGTATTCACCCTCGAGGAAGTCTTTTCCCGGTACCACCAGCCGCCGCGTCGAATTGCGTTCACTCTCGCTGAGTTTTTTTCACCATACTATTTATCGCCTCGTAGAATTGCATTTACTCTCGCGGAAGTCCTTATAACCCTTGGCATAATCGGCGTTGTTGCTGCTCTGACACTTCCGGGACTTATTGCCAAGTACCAGGAAAAAGTTTGGCTTAATCAGTTTAAAGTTACCTATACAACTCTATCCCAAGCTTACACAAGAGCTTTTATGGAATATGGTTCGCCGGCAAACTGGGACTTGAAAGAAAATGATAAAGATTCTAACGAAAAAATATATCAGTATTTATCTAAATATTTAAAAGGCCAGGATTATGGGTTCGGATACACCAGCGATATTCCATCTAATTATGTAGATCTTAACGGAGAGGCATTGACCGCCGGATGGAGCGGACAACAGGGTAAACATAAAGTATTTGCACTGGCAAACGGAGCTATTATTTCTATAACAAGTTACAGTTACTATACGGAACTTGAAGGTGAACGACCGCTTATCCATTTAAACGTTGATATTAACGGAGTTAAAGGTCCAAATCAAATTGGAAAAGATTTCTTTTTTTTATATCTTAGTACCAAGAAGGGGACTCCTATGGTTAGAGGGTATGACATTTGGTGGATAAACCAAAATTATTGCACAACAAGAAAAGGAATCAGCGGATGGTGGAGCGGAGGTGGCTGTGCAATTTGGGTAATAGCTAAAGGAAACATGGATTACCTACATCGAAATATTACTGAAGAAGAATGGAAATCAATTGACAGAAGCAGTTAAATTTATAAAATGATTAAAAAATAACCCGTTCCTCTATTGATTTATTCCCGTATGGCATGTAAAATTAAAAACAGGAATAAGGAGAAGATTATGGAAAAGGAAATAAAAATTAAAAAATGGGGAATTTTAATCCTTTCGATTATTGGATTTTTAACAACAATCAAACTGGCAATAATATATTACGAGGCAAACTTTAACCCATATGCCCTGCCAAGCTTTTGTTCAGTAAACGACTTTATTGACTGTGACGGGATTGCTAAAACCACGGAATCTCAGTTTTTAGGTATTCCGCTTGCGTATTGGGGTTTATTTTTGTACTCATTTATTGTCTTGCTGCTCTTTGCAGATAAACTGAAAAATATCAAACTTTTCAAGTTTATGGAGGTATTCAAAAACCCTCTGGACTATATTGCAATGCTTGGTTTAATCTCTTTTGCTATTTCAATTTCTTTGCTGTGTTTAAGCTTGTTTGAAATAAAGAAACTTTGTATTCTATGTGCATTTACTTATATTTTAAACTTATTTATAGGCCTTATCGCTCTTGATTTTAAAAACGGCGGAATTGTAAAAGCATTCAAACAAAGTGTACGTGATTTTCTTGATGCAATTAAAAATAAATGGTATCTTGCAGCATTTGTAATTGTTATGCTGCTTGCCGGCAGCGGCTTGGCCTATACTGCTACCTCATATGTTTTTGCACCTCAAGTAAAACAGCAGAAAGAATTTGGCGAATTTATTAATGCAAAAGGTAACAAATATGCAGTAAACGGGAATGTACTTGGTGATGAAAATGCAGAGCTTGTTGTTTATGCATACACAGACTTTAATTGCCCTATCTGTGAGGCTTACAATATAATGCTTCATAAAGCTGCAAAAGAATTAAAAGGATTTAAGGTTGTTCATAAAAACCTGCCTTTAGATACAGAATGTAACCCGTTCCTGAAAGCTCCTTTCCACCAAGGATCCTGCAGAATGGCTCGCTATGCAATGGCTGCAGAAAAACAAGGGAAGTTCTGGGCTATCAATTCCAAGTTCTTTGAACTTCACCCTACAACAGATGATGAAATCCTAATAATTGCAAAAGATTTAAAACTGGATGTTGACAAGTTAAAACAGGACGCAAACAGTGACGAAATTAAAGAAGAACTTGCAAAAGAAATTGATATGGCATACTCCCAAGGTATAAATGCTACACCTTCAACAAAAATCGGGAAAGATGTATATATTGGTATAAAACCATACAGTCAATTGAAAAAATTGTTAGAGGATGCCGGTGCAACACCAAGATAACAAACTATTACTGCACGCTTGCTGCGGAATATGCTCAGGTTATCCCATATCTTTATTAAAGGATATGGGATACTCTCTTACTGTATATTTTTATAACCCGAATATTTATCCTGAAGGAGAATACCAGAAGCGGCTTAACGCTGAAAAAACTCTTTGCCGGCATTATGAAGTCGAGCTAATTGAGGGAGAATATCTTCCGGAAGAATTTTATGCTTGTGCAAAAGGGCTTGAAAATGAACCGGAAAAGGGCAAGCGTTGCGAAAAGTGTTTTGAATTACGACTCAGAAAATCAGCCCAAATGGCAAAACATCTTGGAATAAAAAATTTTACAACATCAATTGTCATAAGCCCACATAAAAGTTTTCAAAAATTAACCGACATAGGTGAACATATTGCCCAAGAATACGATTTAAACTATATAGCAATAGATTTTAAGAAAAAAGACGGTTTTCTTAAAACAAACAAAATTTCAAAGGAGCTCGGATTATATCGGCAAAATTACTGCGGCTGCCGATTCAGCATTAGATAACATAAATCCACCCCCTTTATCTCTTTTGCGGTCGGGCAATGAAAGGTAATATTCCACCCAGCATTATATAGTCCATCTCAGCCTCTATGCCCCGTACATAAAAAAAAATAGATAATTCCTGCTTGTCAATCTTTTCAATACATATGAGAATAATCTCCGGATGTATAGAGCCTTAGCAAATCAAAATTTAACAGTTATGCAAAACAGCCTATCTGAGAAAGGATACATTTAGCCCTTTTTATAAAAAAAGAGGAACAGAGGATTAATTTTATACACAGACATCTCTGTTCCTTTAACGTGACATAAAAATATAGTCTTATTTTTTAGCATCAGCATACAATTCATCAATCAGTTTGAGGTAGGAGTTGCGCAATTCCTGCTTGATTTCAGCCTGCTTGTCCTCAGGCAGAAGCCGCGGTTCTTCAAAAAATGCATTTATACCGTGATAACAAGCCCACATAGGACTTACTCTTTCAGGATGAGCCTCGTCCCACTCCAAAAGCTTTTTATGCATATCAGCTATATATTTATCATTACGTGCATTCTTTTTTTGAAAATACCGGCCGGTGACCGGGGCCAGATCATTATATATACCAATTTGTGACTGAGCAGACTTGTCCTCACACATTAAAACGTCCTGAGTTGCCCGGTATTTTCCTATTATGAACCACAAGTAACCTTTATCATACTCTCCTTTATATGTAAAGTAATCAGCAGTCAGCATGTAATATAACGGAACTACCTTTTCCGGATGAACTTCCATATACTGTGCGAAATTTTTAATATCTTTTAAAGAAAAATTATTATATAAATCTGCGGCCTTATCTGCCTGACCGTTGTTCTGATAGTTGAAAAAAGCCTTAACATTCTTTCTTAAAACCGGTTCAGTTCTGGTATTTGCATATACCACGCCCAATCCCAGCATACATAATGAAAATAATAAGACTTTAAGAAATTTGTTTCTTTTCATAAAAATCCCTAAATTATTTATTAATAATAATTCCGTATTGATAATATCAAACATTATTCGATTTGTCAACATGGAAATCAGATTTCTTCAATTAACGTATTTACCTATTTTAATATTTCGAATTTTGTAGTATGGTATAAACAGAAGAGAACGATTGTATAAGGGGATAATATGAAGAAATTTATAATTACTTTACTTGTTGTTGCGGCAGGAAGTTCTGTATTTGCTGCAGAAATAGCCCAAAAATTTAATCTTGATAACGGACAAACCGTTATTATAAAAGAAGTTAAGTCAAACCCTATTGTAACACTTGATACCTGGATTAAAACCGGCTCAGTGAATGAAAACGATACAAATAACGGAGTTTCTCATTTTCTTGAACACTTATTCTTCAAAGGATCTAAAAATCACTCTCCGGGAGAATTCGATAAACTGCTCGAAACCAAAGGAGCAATTACGAATGCGGCAACAAGTAAAGATTTCACACATTATTATATAACAATCCCTTCAAAATACTTTGATGAAGCACTGGCTCTTCACGCTGATATGCTCTTAAATCCGCTTATTCCAAGAAAGGAACTTGAAAAAGAACGGAAGGTTGTACTGGAAGAAATCGCCAAAGACGAAAATTCACCCGGAAGCGTTATATATGATAATTTAGTCGGAATGCTTTATACAACTCACCCTTACAAAAGAAAAGTTATCGGAACAAAAAATATTATAGAAACAATTCACCGTGATGAAATAATGAACTACTATGACAAATGGTATTCACCGTCTAACATGGTAACAGTAATAGTCGGCGATGTTGATACGGAAAAAACACTTGAAAAAGTTAAAGCAAATTTCAACAAAGCAGCACAAAAACCTGAAAAATCAGTATACGCAAAAGAAAAACCGCTGAAAGCACAAAAACGCAAAGTCGCATATTTAGACGCCCAATCCGGTTATATGTTAATAGGTTTTCGCGGTGTAAACATAAATGACCCCGACAGTTATGCCCTTGATGTTCTGGCAACAATTCTCGGGGACGGGCGGTCTTCAGTTTTTTACAAAAATATTAAAGACAGACTCCAGCTTGCGTTTTCAATAGATGCAACAAATACCGGTTTCAGAGATGACGGAATTTTCTATATTTCAGCCAATTTTATACCGGAAAAGCTAAATAAACTTGAATGTGAAATATTTGATGAGATAAAAGAAATTCAAAAGAACGGAGTAACCGAAGACCAGGTAAGTCTTGCTAAAAATATAATAGAAAGAGATACCTATTATCAGAGAGAATCTATCTCAAATATTGCCCAGGAAATAGGTTATGTTATGGTAACATCCGGCGATACAAAAATTTATGACAACTATGTTGAGAATATAAAAAAAGTTACAGCCCAGGATGTAAAACGCGTTGCAAACAAGTACCTTGGAAAAGACAAATCAGCAGTTTCAATTGTTCTGCCTGAAAGCTCTAAAGAAGTTAAAGTTTCCGACAAAACTCTTAAAGCCGGAGAAGCAAAACTTGAAAGCGAATTTGCAGGGACGAAAAATTACACTCTTTCAAACGGCGCAACTCTTTTATTAACACCTAACACATCAAATGAAATTGTTGCGATAAGTATATTTGCCAAAGGAGGAAATTTCCTTGAAAATAAATATGGTACTGCAAACCTAACAGCCTCAACAATGTTAAAAGGGACAAGAAAGTATTCTCCTCAGGAACTTGCTGAAATTTTAGAGGACAGCGGGATAAAAATAGAACCGTCAACCCGCTCCGACGCTTTTACCATAACTGTTCTTACAACAACCCCGCAGTATGAAAAAACTCTTGAGCTGCTTTCGGAAATTGTAAATAATGCAGCTTTTTCAGAATACGAAATAGAAAAAGTAAAAAATGATAAGCTTAATGCAATAAAAAAATCCAGAGACTTACCGCTAAATATTGCAATGGAAGGTTATAAAAACCTAATCTTTGAAGGAACTCCATATTCAAATTCGATAAAAGAACTTGAAAAAAATATTCCTTCTATATCCAAAACTGATATTGAAAATTATTACAGAAAAATATTTGCCCCGCAAAATATTGTAATCTCAATTAACGGAAATGTTGATAAAAATAAAACAGTTCAGGCATTTTCTACAATGTTTAATTCTACAGATACTGAAAAATTCACATACAAAGGCCGTGAACAGCAAATAGGATATATCAGCTCGCCAAGAAAAACCATTCAGCAGGTAAGCAAAACAAATACAGACTGGATATTCCTGGCCTGGCAGACTGCAGGGTTAGAAAATTTAAAAGATTATGCAACTCTGCAAGTGATAGACTCTCTTTTGGGAACCGGGATGAGTTCAAGATTATTTAAAAATCTTAGAGATCAAGAAGGACTGGCTTACCAACTTGGTTCCGGATATTCTGCAAACGCCCTGAGAGGAGCTTTTGTTGTTTACATCGGGACAAATCCAGAAACCTATACTAAATCACTTCAGGGATTATGGAAAGAAATTAACAGACTTAAAAGCGAATTTGTAGGCACAAAAGAACTCCAGGAAGCAAAAGATAAATTAACAGGACATTTTGTTATATCTCTTGAAACAAATCTCGATAAAGCCGTGACAACCGGCTGGTTTGAAACAACTCAAAATAATTACCGATTTATCAAAGAATATGAAGAACTAATAAATTCGGTAACAGAATCAGATATAATCAGGGTTGCCAATAAGTATTTCAGAGATGACAACTATGTTCTCTCTGCTGTAAAAAAATAATTTTTCCTGAAAAATTTCAAATAGGAAATAAAAAAAATCATAATAAAAAAGTATTCATTTTTGTAAAGAAAAATTTTAAAATGTTTACATAAAGACATGTTTATTATTAAAATATTTGTATAAAAAAGGACGTACTAAAAATTGCTAAATAATTACGAAAGTTTTGATAATTCAGAAACATCATCAAGAAAGTCCGCACTTATACAAGAGAGAGTAGGACTTGTAGCGGCACACATGTATAAACAGTTTTTAGATTACCAGCACGCTACAGTTAACACGAATGAAATATTTGTAAGAATGATTGAAGACATTCAGGCTGTAACTGAAATTATAAAAGAAGCTTTTTCATCAAGAAATGTTACAACACAAAATATATATGTAGATACCGATCCGCAAAAGTCTATAGTTATAATGAATATTTTGTGGCACAAAATCAGTTTTACAACCCGTTGTAATTTTCAGCCGCAAGTACTATACAGAGAAAACCTAAATCATCTTTTTTCAACAAGAATTATGGCGATTAAAGGGAATTATAACGAGATAATGATTGGTGTAAAAGATCACAAAGAAGAAATGGCCAGGCTTTTAGATGAAGAAATCGCCTCGCTCTTTGTGCCGGCGGAAACAACACACAGTGCAATTATGAAAATCAGACACCTTGGCAGCAGAGAAATACAAATTAACCAGATGGATGCAGCAAGAGAATTTGTTTTAAAAGTTGTTGAATCTGTTTGCGGCGGCGGTTTTTACCACGAAGAGGGCTCCAGAAAAAGTTTTAATATATAAACATCTTTCATGGGACTTGCGATTACAAACTAACAATAATAATTAAAAGGAGTCCCTTTACGTATAAAGCTATATTAAAACAGGATGTAAATTCGCGTCCTAAAAACCTTACTCGTACCTCAGGGCATCAATAGGATTAAGCAAGGAAGCCTTATATGCCGGGTAATAACCAAACAACACACCAATTGCCCCTGAAAATCCTAAAGATAAAGCAATTGAGAAACCCGAAATTGATATACTCATGGTAGAAAACAGTTCAATTGATTTGGCACCTATAACCCCGACAATTACACCTATAATCCCACCAATTACTGATAGGAGGAATGATTCAATCAAAAATTGAATTCTTATGTCACTGGCCTTTGCCCCAATAGCCATTCTGATACCAATTTCCTTAGTACGCTCTGTAACAGATACAAGCATTATGTTCATTATACCAATTCCTCCGACGAGCAGAGAAACAGATGCAATAGCTCCTAATAAAATTGACATTGTTTTAGCAGATGATTTAATTGTTTCCTGCATTTCAGCCAGATTCCTGATTTCAAAATCATCCTCCTGATTTTTACCGATATTATGTCTTGATCTCAATAAATCAGTAATATCATTCTGAGCAGTCTCCATAACTTCAGAATCCGCTGCTTTTACATTAATCATTTTAATAGATCCGGGGAATTCTGTACCAAAAACTTTTTTCTGTGCGGTAGTAATCGGAATAAACACCAAATCATCCTGATCCATTCCCATCCCGCTTTGCCCCTTTGTTTTTAACAGCCCTATAATTTTAAACGGAACATTCCCAATACGCATAGTTTTGTTAATAGGATCCACATCCCCAAAAAGTTCTGTAGCAATAGTGCTCCCTATGATTGCGACCTTTGAACTATTCTGGTTGTCTTCAGGCACAAAATTTCTTCCGCTTAAAATTTCATAATTTCTTATAAAAAGATATGATCCGGTTGTTCCACCAACCGTGGTTGACCAGTTTTGGTTGCCATAAGTTAATTGCTGAGTTCCAGAAGAATACGGGGCAACTGCAAGGATTCCGCGGCAATTTTTTTCAATAGCCTCAGCATCCTTCAAAGTAAGAGAGGGTTTTGTACCTAACCCCATTCTTACTCCGCCTGAATTTGCCGAGGCAGAACGTACCATTAGAAGATTTGACCCCATTGATTCCATATCTTTTGCAATTCTCTTGCTGGCGCCTGATCCTACTGCAAGCATTATAATAACTGCACTAACGCCGATAATTATACCCAAACTTGTAAGCATTGAGCGCATTCTGTTTATCTTTAATGATCTTATCGCCATAATTAGAGTAGATTTAAAATCAATCATAAAATTTCTCCGTAATTAGTATGGAATAGTCGTATGAGTATTTAACTCATCGGATACAATATTGCCATCCTTAAACCTGACAACCCGCTTGCAATAAGCTGCTATATCCGGTTCGTGTGTAACAAGTACAATAGTTTTTCCCATTTCTTTATTAAGTTTTACAAAAAATTCCATAACTTCTATACTTGTTCTGGTGTCAAGATTTCCTGTAGGTTCATCCGCCAAAATCAAAGGCGGATCATTAATTATTGCTCTTGCGATTGCAACCCGTTGCTGTTGACCGCCGGACATTTGATTTGGCATATGATCTTCACGGTTTTCCAGTCCTACAATTTTCAAGGCCTCTTTTGCCCTTATAATCCGTTCTTCTTCAGGTATTCCCTTATATATCATCGGAAGTTCAACATTTTCCAGAGCAGAAGTTCTTGAAATAAGATTAAACCCCTGAAATACAAACCCCATCTTAAGGTTCCTAATATCAGACAATTCGTTTGCATTCAAAGATAATACATCAATTCCGTCAAGATGGTAACTGCCGGAATTAGGTTTATCCAAAGTCCCAAGCATATTCATAAAAGTTGATTTGCCTGAGCCTGAAGTTCCCATAATTGCGACGAATTCACCTTCTTCAACACTAAGAGAAACACAGTTTAGCGCATTAAAACTGTCCTCTCCTGTCTGATAAGTTTTGATAGCATCTTTGACTTCAATTAAACTCATACTACAATTCCTTTTTTATAGCATACCCGGAGGTTTTCTTCGCCGCGATGAATTCTTATCTTTCTTAGTCTGGTTAGACGCTCCGATTATCACCTTATCTCCAACTTTAAGTCCTTTTGAGATAACTTCTATATTAGTATCATCACTTGCACCAGTACTTATATCTACTCTCTTAGGCTTATGATCTGATAAAATCCATAATCCTTGCGTCTGGTACTTTTTTCCTGTTGTTTCAGGGGTATACTTCAATGCAATGGAAGGAGCGCATAAAACATCTTCATTTTTGCTCGTAATAATCGAAACATTAGCCGTCATACCAGGTTTTAATTTTAAATCTTTATTATCAACTTCCACAATTACGGAATATGTAACAACATTGGAAACAGTTGTTGGAGATATACGAACCTGTGTAACTGTCCCTTTAAATACACTGTCCGGATACCCGTCAAGTGTATATGTAACATCCTGCCCTTCCTGAACTTTTCCGATATCTGCTTCTGATACACTAACTTCAATTTGCATTTTTGTTAAATCCTGGGCTATTGTGAATAATTCCGGAGCTTGGAAGCTTGCAGCAACCGGCTGGCCAAGGTCTATTTCTCTGGAAATAATTGTACCATCGACAGGCGCAATTATTTTAGTATAGCCCAAATTAGTAAGCGCTGTTTTATAAGTTGCCTGAGCCTGATTAATCTTTGCTTTTGCGGCTCCAAGCTGAGCAATATTTGACAAATAATCACTTTCGGCCTGATCAAGTTCACTTTTCGCAATAAAATTCTTTTGGTAAAGATTTTTATACCGGTTGTATGTTTTGCGAGACATAGCCAGTTCAGCCTGAATTCTTGCTAAATCTGCCTCAGCCGAATTTATCTGGGCTCGGTTTTGTTGAACGGTTGCTTCAAAATTTGCAGGGTCAATTTGAGCTAAAAGTTGGCCTTTTTTGACGACAGAATTATAATCAACATATATTGCCTTAATCAGACCTGACACAGTTGAACCAACACTGACTGTATTTACCGGATTAATTGTACCCGAGGCTTCAACAACTTCTGTTATTGTGCATAATTTCAATTCTTTTGTTTCATAATGTACTCTGTTTTTAACACCGTTAGTAATAAGTCCGCCGGCAATCAGAACAATTATTACAACTGCTATTACTATATATCTTTTCTTATATTTTATATCCATGAATTAGTCCTCAACTGTTATTTCAATTTCTTGTGGCAGCGCAATTAATCTTTCAAGATTTGCCCTTGCTACATTATAATTGTATACCGCCTGAACATAAGTATTTTGGGCATTATTATAATTAACTTTAGCATCCTGGAGTTCAATATAATCACCCAAACCAACTGCATAGCGGCCGTCCGCAAGCTCAAAATTTTCAAATGTCTGTCTTACTTTTACCTCCATCAATGGAATTTGTTTTTCTAATTGTACCATATTAATGTAGGCATCCTGAACATCAAAATAGATATCCTGCTTAGCTAAATCAATATCATTCTGTGCTGATTCAACCTGCAATTTTGCGTTATCAATTTCAAATTTTTTACTTGCAATGTTAATAGTACTTTGAATACCTATACTTGCATTAAAAGAATTCGTACTATTTTGGTCTCTGAACCCGTAACCTACAGATCCTGTAATTTCAGGATAATATTCTCTTTTTACATATAGCAATGACTGTTTCATTGCCTCTAAAGTAGCGGCGTAAGCTTTCAAATCCGGTCTGTTTTCCTCAGCTAACTTCTCACACTCGTCAAAGGTATATGCAAAAGGCTTGAAAACATAATTTTCAAGAACAGTAAGTTTTTCAACTTTACTTGTCAATACAGCATCAGAAACATTTGCAGGTAAAGTACTTAGATCACTCTTTTCTGAAATCTTTTCCAAATTAACCGGGATTTCTTTATGTTTAAAATTAAAAGTTTCAGTGCCCGAAATTTCATAAGAAGGTGCATGGGCAATATACATAGAATTATTAAGCTGAACAAGTGCATTTTGGTAAGCTTTTACGGAATCTACATATGTAATTTTTGAATCACTTAAATTAACCTCTGCGTTAACAAGATCTATTTTAGACCTTATCCCCTCATCAAAATAGGCCTTTGTTCTTTGGTAGTTTCTTTCATTAATCTGTACATTTGCCCTGTTAATATCCATTGTAGCTTTTGCGGCAAGAACACCATAATAATTAGTTTTCACAGTAAAAATAGTATCAAGTACAGTGTTATCGAATGTATATAAAGCCGCAATTTTATTAAATTTTTGCATTTTTATATAAGAACTTGTCTTTCCAAAATTCCATATCAGCTGATTAAGATTTGTAGATACGCTGTAGTAATTATTTTCATAATTTCGTCTGGTAGCCTGAGTTCCGTTATAATAGTATCCCGTACCAACTCCGATAGTCGGGAAATAAGAAGCTTTTGCAATACTTACATCATTTTTTGCAAGTTTATAATTAAAAGCAGCCCGACGAACGTAAGGACTGTTATCTACCGCAATTTGTATGCAATCCGAAAGATTGAGTTTTGCTCCTTTTTCTATCAATGCACTCTTAGATTCAAAGGCATTCACCAAATTAGCAGGTAATATTATTACTGCCGTCAGCAAAACGAGTTTTATAAAATTTACTCTAAAGATCAAAATTATAATCCTCAAAAATGATCATCATTATTATAACGATATAATCACATATTATGTTCATTTAAATCATATTGATGGTTGAAATATTTATGCCGGAGAGAGGAATGTTAAAAATTTATATTTGAATAAGATTTTTCACAAATAAATAATAATTGTAAAGTTTCTTGATAAAAATTTACGTTATGAAACATTTTGAACTTTTTGGCATGGTTCATGATACATTAATTATACACAAAGTTAAGACACATTTAGTTAAGGAGATTAAGGAATGTCTGAATATCTGAGCAAAGAAGAGATTAAACAATGGAGAAGCTCATTAGAAAGGATTACATTAGAGGAATATGCTGCCAGATTGGGGAAAAAAATTGAAGAAGACAAGCCTACAAAAGATCTTGTTGATATAGTACTGCACGGTCAACCGGTTATTTCGACTAATACAAACGATTGGATGCAGCCAAAAACCGAAAGAATTACTACTATTGCACAGCGTGCATATGATCGGGAACAAGAAATTGCTCCGTCGCCGTTTTCTATTTCAAAATTAAAGTTAAGTATTGATAATTTTGATGAAGGGACAGCGAAACCAGCGAAAAAAGCTGAGAAAAAAGAAGTTGAAAAAGAAGCAAAAAAAGTTGAAAAAACTTCTACTACTAAAACAAAGAAAACAAAAACTGCTAAAACCAATAAAACAACTAAAACACAAAAAGCAGTAAAAGCTGCAAAAAAAGAAGTTCTTTCATCAAAATCTACCGGAGATGCTTTTAGAGATGAAATCAGAGTTGTATTTAAAAAAACATTGACAGATAGAGAGCAGAAAGTTTTTGATCATTTTGCAGCTCATAAAAATGAAATCGTATATGCCAAAGATCTTGCAACTCTTTTAGAATTGCCAAGAGATTATGTTTATAAATATATTAAAAACCTTCGTGCAAAAATTGAAGGTGATAAATTACAAAACGCCGATAAAGGCGGATTTATCCTCCATATATAAATTAGTAATATTAACAAAAAACAGAGACGGCCTGAAAAACCATTTTCAGCCGTTTTTTTTTTATGCATTCAGATTATAGTTTCTTTTAATATAAGCTTTTATTGTCATAAAAAAGTATTATGGTTAACTTTTCATAGGACTTTAGTTTTAATTAAAAAGCAGAATTTTTCATTTAATTTAAATCCCGATTTTGTTGAATAGTAAAACATCATAACGCCCCTTATTCTATACCTAAGGAGTTGTTATTATGAAAAAACTTGTTTTATTAATTGCTGTTTCATTAATTGTAAATTCAGGTAGTGTTATAGTTTCAGCAGCCACTTCAACACAAACAACTTTAGGGAAAATTGAAGATTCATTATACGGATTTCAGTATAATGACGAAAATGATATTACACGATTAAACAGACTTGAACAAACAGTATATGGAAAAACGTCAAATAAATCCCAGGCCGAAAGGCTTGCAAAGTTAAGTAAAGACATTTCCGCCGATTCAATTGGGAAAGAAATTGAACCGGTTGAAGATACCTTTGCAGAAAATGAAGAATATGTAATGGATGAAGAACCGGTCGCAACATCAGACGTAAGCTATCCTGCAATTGATGAATTGGAAAAACAGGTATTCAAACAAACATATCCTAAACAAGATATTAAAACACGATTATCAAATCTTGAGAAAAAAGCGTTTAATAAAACTTATACAGACGACCTTAGCACCCGTGTCGACCGGCTTAGGGCAGAACTAAAGCCTCAGTCGCTTATGGATAATCAAATTGCCCAATCTTCTAACGAATTTTATGATGAAGATATTCCGCCGCTTCAATCGGATTTCCATTTGAATAAATATATGCCGCCAAGCAGTTTTGACTATGAGGCATATAACGACATGAACAACAGACGGGCTGCCGCTTATGAAGACAATTACTACTCAAGCCCTAAAAAAGTCTCTTTATCTACCGTTGAGAAAAAACTTATGCACCAAAACTTCTCAAATGATACAACAGAAAACAGACTTGCCAGAATAGAAAACTATATGTTTGGCACAGAGTTTTCCGGAGAAGATAACCAAACAAGACTTGATAGAATCTCCAGTGCATACCAGGCGCAAAAATCTTCAGGGAAATACGATTCCAACAAGTTCTCACAGAACATGGCCACCGCAATGCAAATCGGGACTTTGATCCTTATGGTTCTTGCCTGCATTCTGTAATTATTGACTTTTTTATAAAAAAAGTTAAATACAAAATATGAATTTGTTCGAATTTTTCAAAAACAAAAAAAAATGCAGACACGATAAAGTTTCCCCACAAAATGATATCTGCTACTGCCAGGATTGCGGAGAACTTATAGAAAACCGATGGTATATAGCCAGATGTTCATGCTGCGGAATAAAACTTAAAGCGATAATAAAGGACGGACAAGTTGTTCCGGAAGAAAAATTTTGCCATAATTGCGGAAGTACACAATTTGAAGCAGAATTAGTTTCAAAAATTAACTGCATAGATATTAACTATGCGGTTCTTGTAAAAACCATAATTGAGCCAAACATCGAAGAAATCACCCAAAGTTGGCTTGACCGGCAAGAATACAGACAAATGAAGTTAATCACGCAAACATAATATTGCAAACACTTACAGCCGCAATAATGCCTATTAAATCAGCAATCAACCCAACCCAAAGCGCATATCTTAACTTAGAAATACCTACTGCCCCGAAATACACAGCAAGTACATAAAAAGTAGTTTCGCTGCTGCCAACCATAACCGCAGCAAGCGTAGTTGCATAGTTATCTGGTCCCAAACCGTGTGCAATATCAGAAAAAATTCCCAATGCGGCCGAACCTGAAAGAGAACGTACAATCATAATAGGTGTAACATCAACAGGAACATTAAAAAACGAAAATACCGGCGCAAACCAGGTTCCAAACATCTCTATTAATCCGGAAGCCCTGAGCATTGATATAGCAACAATTATTGCAACCAAATACGGAATAATGTTTACGGAAACCTTAAACCCTTCCTTTGCACCATCAGTAAAAACCTCATAGAGAGGAACTTTTTTTATAAGTCCCAGAGTTAAAATTAACAATAAAACAAATGGCAGAGCCCAGAGTGAAATGGTATCCATAAATGCCTGAAACATTATTGTTCACCGCCTTCCCCACCAACCGCCTGCTGCGGCCAAAAATATTCAAAAATTTTTGCAAGAATTATAGCCGATATAAAAGTAATTGAAGTAACAAGCAATGTCGGGGCGATAATTGAAGTCGGATTTTTATAACCTATACCGACTAGAACAGCAATGACCGTTGCAGGAATTAATTGAAATCCGGCCGTATTCATTGCTAAAAACATACACATCGCATTTGAGGCACTATTTTTATCTGCATTTTGTTTTTGAAGCTCTTCCATTGCCTTAATCCCCATCGGTGTAGCGGCGTTAGTAAGCCCAAACGCATTTGCCGAAAAACTCATGGCGATATCCCCGATTGCAGGAGAATCTTCAGGAATTTCCTTAAACAAATATCGTGTAACCGGCCTTATAATCTTTGAAATAAATTCGATAAGCCCGCTTTTTTCTGCAATCTTCATCATTCCAAGCCAGAAAGCCATAATTCCTATAAGAGAAAACGCTACTTTTACAGAAATTTCGGCCCCAGTTAAAATAGAATTAACAACAGCATCAAGTTTTCCGTTCACGGCTCCTGCAATTATTGAAATAACTATTAAAAAATAAAAAATATAATTCATTTTTTTATTAAAACACTATTTTTCAATAACTGCAAAAACATTGCAAAATTGAAATACTTTATACTGCTTACCAAGGATAATCGTCCTTAAACTCCCAGCCGTCCATCATCAGAAGCAGTGTACAGCCGTGCCGATAATAATCATCGTCACTTTCTGATTTAATTTTTTTGCAGGCTACCATACGGGAAACGCCCTCAATAACAATAGATTTTCCCTGAAGGATTTCCTCCCTGGTCAAATTATTGTAGGCCGCAAAAGGAGCTAGACCTTTTTCAGTTAACCAAAAATAAAATCTATCATCTCCCAACATATTGGGTGCTACCGGACCATTTATGTCAAATGAAACATGCAAAATTGCTCCTTCGGGTTTGTCACCCATAGTTCTTGAGCCCGCAGACAAAAATGAAACATAAACGCCGTTGGGAAGGGAGTAAGTCTGCCCGACTTCGCTCACAGTCACACCGCATTTTGCAATAACGTCATCACTATTACCTTCCCCACAAAATTTAGGTTCCTTTAAATACGGGAGAATATATTTTTGCAAGAATAATTCGGTATTTGCAATTCCCTTATCTGTACTTAATGCCGTATCCCAATATTTTGCCTCGCCATTCTGAGCTTCAGATAATTTAATTGCCTGAGCAATAATTGAGTAAGTTTGCTTAGCACGTGTTGCCGATACCTTTTTCTGATAATTTGCCATTAAAGTCGGCAAAGTCATAGCAGCAATAACCCCGATTATGCCTAGGGTTATAAGAACCTCCGCTAGAGTAAACGCGACCTTGCGAGGCGAGTGGTAGGATGGTAAAAAAACTTCCGCCAGAGTAAATGCAATTCGACTAGGCGATAAATAGTATGGTGAAAAGACCTCAGCGAGAGTAAACGCGGGAACTAAGTCCCCTCTTACATGACGCGTCGCTTTCAGAGATGCAGAAGAAATAGCTTTTTGTAGGTTGGGGTTTCTACCCCAACAATATTTTAATGTTGGGCTGAAAGCCCAACCTACTTTATCTAATACTTCTTTCCCTGATACTAGGGTTATAAGGACTTCTGCAAGTGTGAATGCAACCCTGCGAGGCGGATGGGGCCTGAGGCCATGCATTACAATGCTCCGTCGGCAGGATGATACAGAAATCAAAGTAGGTTGGGCTTTCAGCCCAACATTAGTTTTTTGTGTGCAAATGGCCGAATATTTTTGACGGTGGCTAGATCCTGAAACGAGTTCAGGATGACATGGAGAATCTTTTATCGACCTTTTCTCTATGCGGCCAACACAGTTCATTGTAGGTTGGGGTTTCACCCCAACATAATATTTATTTTCGTTTGATACAGAAAACTTTGATTTGGTAAAAAATTTGAAGAAAGGTATTTTTGACAAAAACCCTTGTCTCCCTTGAGGTTCGTTACCCCCCCCCCCCCGTATACC
>CALUYU010000029.1 GCA_944325075.1 Candidatus Gastranaerophilales bacterium | reverse complement strand
CCACCGACAAAAATGTGTGACCATCTGTAATGTATCAGGGAAAGAAGTATTAGATAAAGTAGGTTGGGCTTTCAGCCCAACATTAAAATATTGTTGGGGAAGAAACCCCAACCTACAAAAAGCTATTTCTTATGCATCTCGGAAAGCGCAGCGTCATGTAAAATGGGACTTAGTCCCCGCGTTCATCTTAGCAGAAGTTTTAATTACTCTTGGCATAATTGGTGTTGTTGCTGCTATGACGCTGCCGACACTGATAACCAAATATCAGAAACAAGTTTTTGTAAGCAATATAAAAGCAATGAACTCAATATTGGGTCAGGTAATGCAGATGGCCGTTGCGGACTATGGGGACGTAAATACTTGGGATTTTGGTTCTCAGGTTAATACTCATAACGCAGAGAAAGTTGCATCAACATATTTTGTTCCTTACTTGAAAACACTAAGGTCTGCCGGGTACTGTAAAAATTGGGATAATGGTTCAACTGATACAAGATCTTACTGTATTTCCCTGGCTAACGGTATTAATATTCGTTTTACATTAGATGGCGCCGCTGGTGAAGAGCAAAAAACTTTATATTTAATCTGCTCAACTATAGCTAAAAATGCTGCCCTAGACTTAACAGAAGAAGGGCGTAACTATGTAAGGACGGATTTTTTGTTCCGAATCAACAAAGACCAGCCTAAAGGAAATCGTTTAGGTTATTTTGATTGGGGAGATATTCATCCGCTTTATGCCTGCCAGGAAGATAAGCCGGTAAATATGCGCTTAAATTGCACTGCCAAGATCGTTAAAAACGGCTGGCAGATTAAAGATGATTTCCCTTGGTAAATAGTTATTCCATTATAATATTATTTGTATCTTTCTGCTAACTCTCTATTTGTCGGGAAAGTCCCATATTCCGTATATCCGTGGTAATTTGGATCGTCGTATATAGGATCATAATCGTCTTCACTGATTTGTTCCTTTTTAGGTTCAGGAGCCGATGCCGTTATAGGTTTTTCCTTTGGTACCGGAGCCTTTTCAAATAGGTCATCTGCTACAACATTAACCCCCTTTGGCAGCTTAAAATCAGGATATGCTTGACGGATTTTTAGATAGGCCGATTCATCCATTCTTGCTGTAAAATTTAATGGTTTTGCATAATTCCTTGCTTGAACAGAATAAATTTTCATAATACACACTCCTTATATTTTGAAAACACTTTAAAGATCTGTATAGATTTTATAATAATAACTGTTTATAGTCAATCAAAAATTTATTTTTACTATTGAAGAGATTTTATTCTGGAATATTTATATTTTTAGGTTTTATTTTTCCTTAAGTTTATATCCGACACCTCTTACTGTTTCTATATTTTCACCTAAACTGCCCAGTTTTCTTCTTAAATTCACAATCTGAACATCTATTGCACGCTCAGAGATTTCAAATCCGTCATCTCCTCTTAAATATCTGAGAAGTTGAGCCCGTGAAAAAACAATTCCGATGTTCGACATTAATACTTCAAGAATTTTAAATTCAAAATTTGTAAGTTCAATAAGTCTGTTATTAATTTTAACAGTCTTTTTTGCATCATTAAGGATAATGTTTTTGTAAATTTTGTCATTATATTTTATTCCGGAGTTTTCCAGATGGGCTTTTATTCTTGCAAGGAGGATTTTGTTGCTGAATGGTTTTGAAATATAGTCCACTGCTCCATTTTCAAAACCCTTCAGAATATCTTCTTCCTTTTTTCTGGCTGTCAGCATTATTACCTGAATAGATTTTAAAGATTTTTCATTTTTTATAATTTTGCACAGACTGAATCCATCTAATTCCGGAATCATTACGTCGAGAAGAACAAGGTCAGGTTTATCATTTTTTATAATTTCTAGCGCCTCTGGCCCGTTGTATGCCTTTTGAATTTTATAATAACCAACAGAAATTAAAACAAGTTCTATAAGATAGTTTAACTGAGGTTCATCTTCTACTATTAAAATTTTGGCATCTGTTAAATCTCCGGACATTTTTCCAACCCCTTAATCATATCCTTTTTCTTTGTTATCAATTAAATGTGTATATACAAATCCGTTATCAATTTCAATTAATTTATAATATCTGTTATTAGAAAAATTCGGGGTAACAATATGATAAATATTATTACAAAATACTTCCCTGTTTTGATGATAATGACCGGATATTATAGCTATTACATTGTTGTGTTTTCTTAAAATTTCCAAATACCTGTCTTTCTTATAAAGACTATGAGTTTTTACGTGTGTGTCAATAAGTGGGAAATGTTGTAAAATTACAACTTTTTTATTTGAATATCTAGTGAGTATTTTATCTAGCCAAAGAAGTTCACTTTCTTTGTAATACCCGTTCGGGCCGGGAATAATCTCTTTAACGCCATTCATCGTTATAAAAATAATATCGCCTTTTTTAAATACATAATTGGCTTTTGAACTGTGATAAGCTGGCCCTAACTTTTCTTTGACAATCTTCATATATTTCTCGTTCGTAAGATTTTGATTCCTGTATAAATCATGGTTCCCAGGTAAAACATAAGCTCTAACTTTTAACTGTTTTATTATTTCCAGGAATAAATACAAATCTTTTTCCGCGGGTTTATCAATGTTGTCACCTGTAAAAACAATAAAGTCTATATCACTGTATTTGGTATTTATATCGTTAACAAAATCCTTTAAATATTGTGAATTATCACTTGTTAAATGAATATCAGTTGCCTGAATAAACTTAACTTCACTTGCATAAATCGGAGTAAAGAAGATAACTATTACAGCTAAACATAATACCAACAATCTTTGCATATTATAAATATAGAAAATTCTTGTTAGTTTTATGTTAGTTTTTGGTAAGCAATCATACTTTTTTATTTGTGTAAGTTAGCAGAGTTTCACAAATGTTCATTTATTACATGCCTTATGCAAAAAATGAAGTAACATCATAAATTTATTTGTTACAGTAAAAATATCTGGTTACAATTGTCCCCCGACTGATTTGTAAAGACTTAAAGATGAAATCAAAAGATTTGTTTTGCTTATGATTTCTTCTTTTTGAAGTGAAAGAAGATTTTCTTTGTACTTTAAAGTGTCCAGATATGACACTGCTCCTTTTTCATATTTGTAATGAATACTGCCTGACTTCCTGATTCCTGCTGTTCAAGAACAATCC
This sequence comes from Candidatus Gastranaerophilales bacterium, assembly GCA_944325075.1. Classification (GTDB taxonomy): domain Bacteria; phylum Cyanobacteriota; class Vampirovibrionia; order Gastranaerophilales; family Gastranaerophilaceae; genus UBA1221. Next base: position 25,201 of record CALUYU010000029.1, on the reverse strand, counting down.
CTGACCACTCATAGGAGAAAGTTTTCGGCAGAACTTTTTTGGCGATTTTTTCCATTTCTTTAACAGCTTCTCCCATGCTCACCCCTTGTTTAGCTGAGCCTGTAATTTCAGCAGAACGCCTTAAGTTATAGTGATTTATTGTATCTGCTGTATAAGTTGTATTAAAGGTAGTCATTGTTGATAAAGGCATCATTGACCCATCGTTTGTTCTTACGTAAAATTGTCCTAAATTTTCTGGAGAGGTTCGAAATTCCTTATCTGCCTGTAGGTATACTCTGTATGATTTATTTAGATAGGTAAAATCATTTACATACATTGAACCTACATAAACCTGCAAAGTATTATAAATAGCGCTTAAAGATAATCCAAGCTGTTTGGCTTTAAGTTTATCTATTTGTAAATCCAACTGTGGAGAATTTGCAGCAAATGATGTAAATAGTCCCGTTAATTTTGGTGAAGTCAAACTTTCCGATATAACCTCCTGTGTAACAGAGCTTATTGTATCAAGTGAATTGTTTGCATTATCTTTTATTTCAAACTGAAAACCTCCGACGGTTCCTATCCCTTCTATTGCCGGCGGCTCAAATGCAACGGCGGTAGCATCCGGAAGTTGTGATAGTTTTTTGTTGATCCGGTCAACAATAGCTTTGGCTGACTGTTTTTTACTTTTTCTTTCATGGTTGGGTTTTAAATCCACGTAAATAAGAGCCTTATTTGAAGAATTTCCGTTAAAACTGTAACCGGTTGTATCAAGGTACCCCTTGATACCTTCTTCTTCTTCAAATATTTTATCAATTTTATCGACGATCCTCTGTGTTTCTTCAAGGGATGAACCTTCAGGCGCCTGTACCATTACGCTGAAGTATGCCTGATCTTCAATAGGAATAAACGACTGAGGAACAATTTTAAACAGTCCGTATGTTGCAAGAAGTAAAACTGCAAAAATACTGAAAACTTTCCTGCGATTGTTTAATGCAATATTTAATAAATTCCTGTAATTTTTAATTATCGTGGAGATACAATTATTAAATTTATCAAAAAATTTGAAATTAAATTTGCTTTTTTCTTTAAGCATTATAGCTGACATAGCAGGTGTCAGTGTAACAGAGACGAATGCAGAGAAGAAAATGGAAAATGCAATGGTGAGTGCAAATTGTTTGCTCCTCTTTTTCAACATTTACTTCCGCACCGTCATATAGTTTTTGTACGCCTCTGATTACAATAGTGTCTCCGGATTTTAAACCCTTTTCTACAACGTATTTATCATTTTGAATTTCTCCTAATGTTACAGGAATTTGTTTTACAGTTTTCTTCCCGTTCTCATCTTTTATGACAAAGACAAAATCTTGCCCAACAAGATGAATTTTGGCACTTATCGGAATTAAAATACCTGATTTTTTATTATAAATAACTCTTACCTTAACAGATTGATCTGCTTTCAAAATACCGTTTTTATTTTTCATTATTGCTTTTGTAAGAATTGTCTGGGTTGAGGAATCAACTCTCGGGGAAATAAATGAGAGTGTAGAACTTGCTGCTATATTGTTTTGGTTATCAAGTATCTGGACTGGAAGTCCCGCTTTAATATCAAATACCTTATCAGCGGGTAGTCCGACATTTAGTTCAAGAGTTTCGTTCTGAGTTACCGAAAGCATTCTTGTCTCTGGCGTTACGTAATCCCCGACTTTTACCGGAATATCACCGACTGTTCCGGTAAACGGTGCCGTTATTTTGTGATAACCAAGTGTAACAGTTTGTTCTTTTATTTGTGCTTCATTTGTTTCATAATCAGATTTCGCCTTTTTGTAAGCATTTTCATAATTTTCCAGATCCTGTTTACTTACGGTTTTCTTTTCATATAAATCAGAATATCTTTCAAATTGAGTTTTTGCTGTTTCATAGTTTACAAGCAAAGATGATTGCTTTACCTTATATGAATTTAAAAGTGCTTCCTGCTTTCGCGGGTCAATTACAAGAAGAAGTTGTCCTTTATTTACTTTATCACCGGCTTTAACATTAATATCCTGAATTTGCCCTGCGACTTGCGGCTGTAGAAAGACTGACTGCCGGGAAATCAATACTCCTTGGTAGATCTGGGCATTGTCATATTCAACCGGTCTTAAAACTTCTGCATTAACAACGGCCTTTTCAGCTGCAGGCTGCTTTTGAGCATATAAATAACAGCCAAGGCGGGCCAAAATTATAACCACAATTAAAATAATCCAAATATATTTTTTTATTGACAAAAATCAAACGTTTGTTTTATAATTTAAAACATAAAATATTTGGGTATGATAATGGAAAAAATAAAGGACGAAAATTCAAAAGCAAGGATTCTGGAAGCTGCAACTGCTTTGTTTGCCAGAAAAGGTTTTGATGGAACCAGCATCAGAGAGATTTGTAAATCTGCAAATGTTAATCTTTGCATGATTTCTTATTATTGGGGCGGAAAGCAGGAGCTTTATCAGGGTATTATAGAAAATCTACTTGAAAAACAGATTGAATATTCTAAAAGTTTTCTTGACTTAAACAGAAATCCTTATGATATGAGTGTTGCTGAATGTACAGAACTCTTAACAGGTGTGATGGACAAATTTGTAGACTTTTTCTATACAAATATTTCTTCTGATTTAATTGTAATACTTTTAAAAGAACAGCAAAAGCCTGATTTTATTGTTAAATCACCGGTTCTTGATTATATCAGAAAAATCGTTGCACGAATTTTAAATAAGGATGTTAATGATAGAATAGTTATTTTTAAAATGCTTTTCATGATTTCACAAATAAATTCTCCAAGAATCCTGCCGGCATTTTCTCTAAGAATACTGGGGCAGAATGAATTTGGAAAGGAAGATATTGCTATTATTAAAGAAAATGTAAAACTTTATATAAATAAAATTTTAAAAGAGGGTGGAAATCATGATTAAAAAATTACTCCTTACATTTGCATTTTTGTTTTTTTCTCAAGCATCTTTCGCTGTTGATATTTCGGATTTGAACATAGAATTTTTTAACAAATTTAATGATGATTATTTAAACTGTTATATTCAGGATACTTTGAATAATAATCATGATTTAAAAAAGGCACAGCATATTGTTGAACAATACCGTCAACAGACAAAATATTCTCTCGGAAAGGAACTTCCATCATTTAGCGTGAGTGCAAATTATCTTGGAATAAAAGTTCCTAAACTTGATAATTTTATGCTTAAAGACAATGCTTTTATTCTACCTTTTATGGCTAGTTATGAGGCCGATTTTCTTTTAAAAAACAGAGATAAAACAAGGTCTGTAAAGAAAAGTTATGAGGCAGCACAATTTAGCGAGAAAGCAGTTTATCTTGCTCTTTTGACAGATGTTGCAACTGTTTATACAAATATTTTACAGTATGATGATTTGATTGAAAAACAAACCAAAATTTTAAAAAATCAGGAAGAGTTTTTACAAAGAAGTAAGAAAAAATTCGATCGGGGAATTATAAATTCAACAGAATTAAATAACGCTAAAAAAACTGTTGAAATAAACAAAAATTCTCTTGAAAAATTACAAAAAGAACGTGAAACAGCTATGATGCAGTTGGCTGTTTTAACCGGCAATTCTTCCTCAAATATTGCGGATATGAAAGTTGGGGATTTGGATAATTTTGAATATTCGGGCAATATCCCTGAGGAAATAAGTTCTGATGTAATTTTTTCAAGACCTGATGTAAAAATGGCGGAAGCAAATCTTGAAAAGGCCAAAATTGATGTGAGAGTTGCTAAAAAGGAGTTTTTCCCTACATTTAACATTGTTGGTGTTTGGGCGTTTAATACAATAGCTCCGGGGTCATTTTTTTCATGGGAATCTTCACTGGCCGCAATTTTGGCCGGAGCGACTCAGGATATCTTCAAAGGCGGCATGAAAGTTGCTAACTTAAAAATTCAAAAAGCAAAATATGAAGAACTTTTTGAAGATTACAACCAGACAAACTTAGAGGCAGTAAAAGAAGTTAATACGGCACTTTGTATAATAAAACATGATTTGCAGATTGAAGATAACACCAGATCTGAGCTTAATTATGAAGCACAGAATTTTCAAAATGTGCAAAAAAAGCTTAAACGCGGTGTTCTCTCTGAGCCGGAATATCTGACAGAAGAAAGTAAGTTTATAAATTCACAAGCAAATTATGTCCAAGCAAAAACTCAAAGAATAGTGAATTATTTTACATTATATAAAGCGGTCGGCGGTAAGCTATAGGGGAACAGTTATGAAGAAAAAATTGATAATTTTACTACTACTAATATTAATAGTTTGCGGAACTTTAGGATTTTTATATTTTAAAAACCGTAAATCAGCCAATGAACTTACGCTATACGGTAACATTGAAATTCGTCAGGTAGACTTGAGTTTTCAGGTATCAGGCAGAATTGAAAAAATGCTTAAAGAAGAGGGTGATACCGTAAAACAAGGAGAATTGCTTGCTGTTTTGGATGATAAAGATTATGTTTCCAATTTGGAAAAAGCCGAAGCGGATGTTGAAAAAATGCTTGCTCTGAAAGATGACGCGGAATCCAAATATGAGCGTAATGCGCCTCTGGTTGATGATAATACGATTTCTAAACAGGATTATGACACTCTTTTAAACACAAAAAATAAATCAAAAGCTGACTATGATAGTGCAGTTGCACAGAAAAATTTCGCAAAAAACCAGCTTGATTATACAAAAGTCTATGCCCCGGAAGAGGGTGTAATTATGATAAGAGTTCAGGAACCGGGTGCGAATGTTTCCAAAGGCCAGCCGGTTTACACAATGGCAAAAACAAAACCGGTTTGGGTTAGGGCGTATGTAAATGAATCCGATTTAGGAAACATCAAATACGGGCAGAGTGTAAATGTATATACAGACACTGTAGACCCAAAAACCGGAAAGAATAGGCAATACCAAGGGCAGGTAGGATATATTTCCCCGGTTGCGGAATTTACTCCCAAAACGGTTCAATCGACCGATATAAGGACAAATTTGGTTTACCGTATCAGGGTTTATATTTATGATATTGATGAATATTTGCGTCAGGGTATGCCGGTAACGATTAAGGTAGATTTAACCAGCGAGGGGTAAATGAACAACACCGTTGAGATTAAAAACCTTACAAAAACTTTCGGCAAAATAACTGCTCTCAATAACCTTTCTTTGAATATTGAAAGGGGAAAAATTACGGGCTTAATCGGGGCTGACGGGGCCGGAAAAACTACACTTTTGAGAACAATTATCGGACTTTTGGTTCCAGATAGGGGAGAAATCTCAACGCTCGGCTTTAATCCGGTAACCCAAAAAGATAAATTAACTCCGTTTATTGGTTATATGCCTCAAAAATTCGGACTTTATGAAGATTTGACGGTTATTGAAAATTTAACACTTTACGCAGATTTAAAAAATGTTTCGCACGATTTTGATAAGATGCTTGAATTTACAAAACTTGCGCCGTTTCAAGACCGACTTGCGGGAGCATTGTCAGGCGGAATGAAACAGAAACTTGGTTTAGCCTGCACACTTCTTGGCAGTCCGGAATTTATACTTCTTGATGAACCTTCAGTCGGGGTTGATCCGATCTCCCGCAGAGATTTAATGCAGATGGTGCGGGAGATGATTAATCCTGAAACAACTGTTTTATGGTCAACTGCATATCTGGATGAAGCTCACAGTTTTGACACGGCAGTTGTCATAGATAAAGGCAAGGTGATTTATGACGGTAAGCCTAACAATTTAGGGACGACGGCTCAGGAGTTTGAAAGCAAAGTAATTGAGCTTATGGGAGGTTATAAGCAGGAAGTTTCAAAAATTGCTGAAAATTATATAATGCTTAAAGATATTAAGGACTGCACAGTAGAGGCAGATAACTTGGAGAAGAAATATGGCAGTTTCTATGCTGTAAAAAATAACTCTTTCTGTATCCGTAGGGGCGAAATCTTTGGATTACTCGGGCCTAATGGTGCTGGGAAATCAACATCTTTCAAAATGATGTGCGGACTCGCAAAGCCGACAGGCGGAACAGCGAGAATTATGGGGATTGATATAACAAAAGATCCGGAAAGGGCTCGTTCAAATTTAGGTTATATGGCACAAAAATTTTCCCTATACGGTACTCTTACAGTTAGAGAAAATCTTGAATTTTTTGCGTCGGCTTACGGCATAAAATTTAAAAATAGGGCATCTAAAGTTCAGGAAATCATAGAGGTTTTTGGTCTGAAAGATTTTGCAGATCAAAAAAGTGAAGAATTGCCTTTAGGGCTTAAACAACGATTATCAATGGCGTGTGCGCTGATACACAATCCGCCGGTATTGTTTTTGGATGAACCAACCTCAGGTGTTGATATTATTACACGCCATGATTTTTGGAATCATATTACATCGCTTGCCAAAAAAGGTGTGACTATTCTTGTTACAACTCACTTTATGGATGAAGCGGAATACTGTGATCGGATAAGTCTCTTTTATAACGGTGAAACAATTGCTCTTGGAACTCCGCGGGAATTAAAAGAGAAAGCAGGGGCTCAAACAATGGAAGAAACCTTTATCACCCTTATTAAAGAAAGTGGGGGAAAATGAAAATACTTTTGTCACTCATAAAAAAAGAAGTAAAACAGATTCTGCGCGACCCAAGCAGTATAATAATCGCCTTTGTTTTACCGCTTATTTCCATATTAATTTACATGTACGGAATAAATCTGGATTCAGTAAGAGTTACAATGGGTATTAAAAATGATGATCCTAATCCTGAAGTTGCAACGCTTGTAAAATCTTTCGGGCATAGTAAATATGTTAATTCAATTTATTTTGATAATGTAGGTGATATTGAAACCGCAATTGCCAGGTCAAAAATCAAGGGTGCGGTTATAATCCCAAATGATTTTTCCACTAAACTTGCAAGGGGCCAAAATGCTAATTTGCTTATTATTACAGATGGCTCGGAAGTTAATACGGCAAATTACGTGCAAAGTTATGCCCTGGCAATTGCTAATAGCTGGCTTAGCTCAAGCAAATATGCAAATTTAATTAACCATCCAGTTGTGAATTCCGAAATCCGCACATGGTACAATCCCGATTTAAACAGCCATTATTTTATAGTACCCGGTTCAATCGCAATCACAATGACTTTAATCGGTATTTTATTGACCTCGCTCGTTGTGGCAAGAGAATGGGAGAGGGGAACAATGGAGGCGATGCTTTCAACCTCGGTTAGGCCAATTCACATTGTTTTGGGCAAATATATTCCTTATTTTATTCTTGGAATGATTTCTTTGGCTTTCAATATTTTTCTCTGTATTGTTATTTTTCAAGTTCCGTTTAGGGGAAGTTATTTTATTTTGTTGTTGGTAAGCAGCCTTTTCTTATTTACTTCACTTGGGATCGGACTTAATATTTCTTCTTTGCTTAAGAATCAATTTTTAGCAAGTATGGTTGCAATGAGTGCCGGATTTTTACCTGCGCTGATGCTATCGGGGCTTATGTTTCCGATAAATTCTATGCCGGTATTTTTTCAGTATCTGACAAGAATTCTTCCGCCAAGATACTATGTTTCTTTCATAGAAAGCGAATTTATGACGGGGACGGTTCCGGAAATTGTTATTGCCAACGCATTATATTTAACAATACTCGGTTTAATTTTGTTTGCCGCAGTTTATAAAAATACTTCAATGAGATTGGAAACTGTTAACCATAAACGACTTTCTGATGAGGGGGCGGTGAAATAATGTTGAAAGATTTTTTCCGCAGAGTTCTTGCTTTAATTAAAAAAGAATTTATAACTATTTGGAATGACCCGAAAACCAAGGGGATAATTATTGGGCTTCCTATTATGCAGCTTTTAATTTTTTCAAATGCTGCGACGATGGAAGTACAAAATATTGATGCTGCGGTGTTGGATCGCTCGCAAAGTGTTGAATCCAGAGAACTGTTATCCAGATTTGAAAATTCCACACGGTTTAGAAATTTTTACTATGTTGAAAATGAAGCCGATTTCAAGGATAAACTTGATACCCAAAAGGTTCAAATTGGTATATTAATAAATAATGACTTTGCACGAAATTTAAAATCAAATAAGCCGGCAACTGTTCAGGTTATAGCAGATGGCAGACAGACAAATTCTGCATCAATTGCTTCAAGTTATGCCTCGCAAATAATTTCAAGTTACGGAGCGGAATTTTCTACACAAAAAAGCGGAGCGGGTATAAATGCGTCTGTGCGTAACTGGTTTAACCCAAACCTTGAATACAAATGGTTTATTTTAACGGTAATTGTTGCAATGCTTTCGCTTGTTACAACATTAATTTTAACATCATTATCTATTGCGCGTGAGAGGGAGCTTGGAACTTTTGATCAGTTAATTGTAAGTCCTCTGTCCTCCTTTGAGATTCTTTTAGGAAAGTCAATTCCTCCGTTAATTATTGCAATGACATTAACTATGGTAATGACCGGATTTGTAATTATATTTTTTCATATACCGTTTGCAGGGTCATTTGTTTTATTTATGATTTCAATTTTTATATCTCTTCTTGCAATAGTCGGTGTGGGGCTTTTTATATCGGCAATTTGTAACACCCAGCAGCAGGCTATTTTAAGTGTTATGACTTTTATGATGCCAGCCGTGCTCTTATCAGGATTTATTTCTCCTATTGAAGATATGCCGGTTGCCCTGCAATATTTGACCTGGTTAAATCCGGTAAGATTTTTTATGGTTTTAACCCGGGGAATATTTCTTAAAGGGATGGGAATAGAAGATATTATAACAAATTTAATCCCTCTAATTATAATTTCTGTGATAACTCTGACTCTTGCCGGGCGTACTTTCAAGAGAAAGCTTGGTTAGATTTATAACTACCGGATTGTGAGATTATCAAATGACTAATTGTTGCGACGGGATTCTGCTAAGACGTAGGCGAGAATGTGAAATTCGAGCCAAGGTAACTGTTGCTAATGTGATTAATAACGGAAGTTTTAATTACTTATAAAAAGTTGTATTGCATTGTTATTTCACCATTCGGCAATTCAAAAATAATTTTACCGTTTATACAATAAACATTAGGCAACCCCTTTTGACGGTTATTTTCTTGAGCCTTTTTAATAGCTCTGTTACCAAGTTTTAATAATTTTTCAGATAACTTTGACATTATTTAAGATCCTTCATAAATTCATTATATAAATTTTCGCTAAATATTTCAACTTCACTTTTGTCCGATTGCGCAACCAAGATATATTCTGATGATCCATTGTAAAACAAGTTCCATTCGTCAGCTAAATCTTTATAAAGGTTCCAGAAGTTTTCTTTACTTCTGTAAAATCGCCTTATGATATCTTCTTGTGGGATATCATGCCCGCCATTTAGGACTCTGATTTTAATTCTATTTTCACATAAAACTGGATTATCAAGATAAGAATAAATTAAAACGACATAATATCCTAAAGTTTTAGCCTTCTGTATAGTTTTAATATGATTTTTACCGGCTAAAGTTGTTTCTATTGCAAAAGATTTTTGACTATTCAATAAGTTTTCAAGTTTTTTTATAACAATTTTGCCGGCTTTTATTTTTACACTTTCAATATTTTCAGGACAAATTTCTTTCGCAACTTCATCCGCGTTCAAGAATTCTAAATTTTCTGATGGCATAAGTTCACTAGCAAGTGTACTTTTCCCGCATCCATTTGCACCTGCTATTATGTATAAAATCTTATCTTGCATAAAATGAGAATACCATAAAAATATAAATTTTCTAACATTTACTCAATTAATTATGCAATAACACAAGTCCTGTTATTACTACTTGAAAAAAATAAAAAAATGGTTTATAATTGATAAAAAGGAGGATAAAAATATGGAAAAGTCAAGTATAGCAACGCATACGGGGGGGGGGGGGTAACGAACCTCAAGGGAGACAAGGAATTACACCTGATGAACTATTGTTGAGCAAGAATGCCCAATCAGCTTTAATTAACCACCGAAAGAATACAACGTTCCCTGCAAACACTAAGAATATACCCTCTAAGTCTAACACAGCGAAGCGTCAAATGAGAGGAGACTTAGTCCCCGCATTTACTCTTGCTGAGGTTTTAATCACGCTAGGCATAATTGGCATTGTAGCAGCAATGACTTTGCCGACTTTGATTGCCAAGTACCAGAAAAATGTCACAGCTGTTAAGGTTAAAAAGTTCTATTCAGTATTTAACCAGGCCTTTAAACTTGCCCAGCTTGAATTTGGAGAGTTTAAATACTGGCAGTTTCAAGATTCTTCTGATTTATACTATAAATATCTAAAAAAATATGTAAAAGTACTTGATGTGCAAACTAATGTGCAAATTTCCGGGAGTTTTACTGACGGTGTGGTTATGACGCTGGCTGACGGTTCGCAGGCAGTTTGTTCAAAAAACATCAATGGTAGTCTTTATGGTGATAAACTTGGGTGCGTTTATTTGGCAAAACCTCTTATCCGGGAAAATGAGTTTTGGGATTATTCCGGCTCCAAGGGACCAAGATATATTTTTTGGTTTTGGATGAATGAAAATAAAGGCCAGCTTGAGCCGCCATATTTAGATAGAGATGATGAATTTCTGCATTATAGATGTTCCTACCAAAATCTACCGGGAAACGGTTACTTTACTTGCTCAACTTTATTGTATAAAAACGGCTGGGAGTTTAAAGACGACTACCCGTGGTAGGGTTTCATTTCTTTATTGTGTTTTTATATATTTCGATTTATAATTGTGTTCGGATTATATAAAAATTTACCGAAGTAATATTTGTAACTTTCAAAGGTTATTACACAAATGGCGGCGGTAACGGGATTCTGCTAAGACGTAGGCGAGAATGTGGAATTCGAGCCTAACGTATTAGTATGCAAAGCTAACCCAAGAAATTTTTGAACCAAAAATTTCTTGGTTCGAATCCAGCGCCGCCCCAAAATTACTCCCCTAAAGTCAATAAAAAGAAATTGCCCCTTCAAATGGCGGCGGCAACGGGATTCTGCTAAGACGTAGGCGAGAATGTGGAATTCGAGCCAAACGTATTAGTATGCAAGGCTAACCCAACTAATTTTCAAACTGAAAATTAGTTGATTCGAATCATGTGCCGCCAGGTAACGATAAAAAATATAAAAATAATAATAAAGGTAAATGGCGGCGGCAACGGGATTCGAACCCGTGTCAACAGAATGAGAATCTGCTATCCTAACCCCTAGACGATACCGCTAAGTACCTTTATATTATCACTAAAATTTTATTAATACAAGAGGGAAATTTGGGTTTTATATATAATTTTTAGCTGGATTTGCTAGAAACATAACCATGATGTCTTCTCTAAGGAGTATTTATTTTTAATGTAACCCGGTTTGACGTTATTATTATTTTTTTATAAAATTTATAAATAGAGGGGGCAGGTATGAAAAGAATATTATTTTTAGTATTTATATTTATATTTATATTAACATTAAATTATTCATATGCTATATCAGATAGCAATATTCCGGTTAATTTTATTTATCTGAATGGTTCAAATACAAATACTGATCAGAGTAAAGAAGATTTTATAAATGGGATTACTGGAGCTCATAGTTATATAAAAGAGGCGCTGGAAGGTGCAGATTTTGTACGTAAAAATATGTTAAATAACGGAAATTATGTAATCTCAGATAAGCCGGAGATATATTTTTGGGGATTTGAGTCCAAAAATGATCTGGAAACAATGGACGAAAGTTTAAGCTGGATCTCAATGTTTAGTCCCCGTCTGGCCCAAACGACACGCAGTTTTATTTCCCACTGTATGCATGATGCAATTTGGGTTCAGAAGACTTATAACATGCAGCGTGTAATTGATGAACTTAATTTGTATGTAAAAGCCTCATATGATAAAGGGGCAAAAGTTATTTTGTCTGGTTATAGCGCAGGAAGTTTCATATCATATGAATATCTTATTCATAAATTACCTGCTGTTGATATGCAACAGCTTTTGGATGATGTTGAAAAAAATACAAACGATAAAGTTGATGAATATTTCAAGTCAATTAATCTAAAACCGACCTGCCTTGATGCAATTATAAACTCAAGACTTGCGGTTTATACTGCTAATGGGGAGTTTATCCCTAATGATAATTTGGAAGTTACAAAGTCATCATATAAAAATCTTGATTCTTATACTGACAAATATTGCGCTCCTGCCGGTACTGTTTTGGGTGTGGTGAATTTTGCAAGCCCGCTTGCGCTATTTTATTCAGATATGAAAAATGAATTTCTGGACATTAATAAGTATAATATTTATCTTTTTAAATACATGAAAGAAAATAACATATTTATGCTAACGGTTAATTTTGCGGATGATCCTATGGGGTTCCCTTTGAGCAGCAATATTACTGTTTCGGATATTGAAAATATAAGCGGTGTTAAATTTTCTGATGACGGACGAGGGTTTGTGTATACAAAGTCTGATGTGAAAAGCCCTAATACTTTTTTAAGTGCCCATCTTTCGTACTGGAAACATCCTAAAAAATTTGCCAAAATGATTACTGACGGATATATTGAGGGTTTCAAGAATTTTTATGGATTATAATAAGTAATCTTAACTTTCCTTAATAATATCGAATAACATGTTTTTTTATGATAAATTAAATATAATTACAAGAAAACCGGAGATAAGAAAATGATGACAGCAACAGATTTGACTGCTAACCTGCAAGGATTGTCAAACAGTGATTTGATATCTGCCAAACGAACTATTGATAAAGAGATTGAGACATTGCGTGTAATGGAAAATGAACTTGATTCATCCCTAACACAGGCATTGGATATGATGCAGGCGGCTCAGGGCAGAATAATTTTGACCGGTATGGGAAAATCAGGGCATATTGCCAAAAAAATAGCTGCCTCATTAGCCTCAACAGGTACTCCGTCATTTTTTGTTCATCCGGCAGAGGCCAGTCATGGTGATTTGGGTATGATTACCGAGGATGATGTAATTATTGCAATTTCAAATAGCGGAGAATCAAAGGAACTTGTTGATATTCTTAATTATTCGAAAAGGTTTGGGATAAAGCTAATAGCGATTACTAAAAACCCTCAGAGTTCACTTGGTAAAGCAGGAGATGTTGTTTTGAAATTACCGGATAATGGCGAGGCATGTCCGTTAGGATTGGCTCCGACATCGTCAACAACTGCAACGCTTGTTTTGGGGGATGTGTTAACTGTTGCAATGATTGAACGAAAAGGTTTTTCTAAGGCCCAGTTTAATCAGCGTCATCCGGGTGGAAAACTTGGTTCTGTTCTTCAGAAAGTTTCAGATTTAATGCATAAAGGTGAAGAGATGCCGCTGCTTCCTTCAGGGGCGAATATGCATGATACTCTTCTTGAAATGACTTCAAAACGTCTTGGATGTGTCGGTTTCACAGATGATGACGGAAATCTTATTGGTATGCTTACTGATGGTGATTTAAGAAGATGTTTATCAAATGACATTTTGAATAAAAAAGCTTATGAAGTAATGACCAAAAATCCTAAAGTTATATCCCCAGAGGCTATGGCTACCGAGGCTGTTAAGATTATGCATGATAAAAAGATTACAAATCTTTTTGCTGTTGTAAATGGTAAGCCGGTAGGAGTTATCCATATTCATGACTGCCTTGATAAGGGAATTGTTTAAGAACTTTGTTTTATAGGTGGTTCATATTTTCTATTATTAAGCGGCTTTCTATACGGATGAGCTGTATATAGTTTTTAATTTCTTATCTGCCGGATTTAATTAGTCAAGATATAGCATTCCCAAGGATTATCAGGAAACAAACTCAAGCCCGAAAATTTTTTGAGGGGGAGAGCGGCTACTTTATTCTTAGAATATTATTTGGCACGTGGGAAGAACGTGGGGAGGTTTGTTATTTGAGTTGATTTATTGTTAAGCCCGGTTCAAGTTTTGTTCCAAGAACAAATTTTCTGAATGCGTACTGTGCATCCGGCAGTACGCAGGCCAAGAGGTAACTGCTTATCCCTACATTTGCAAGAATGTTAAATGTTTTTGCGCTTTTGGCTCTGGTTGCGAACTTTTTCGCGTATTTATTAACAGCCTTTGCAAGTTTGTCCGGATCATTTTTATACTTTTTTATATCCTTAAGTTCTTGGAGTGCTTTTTCTTTTATTTTTGCCGTTTCCTCGCGGAATTTTAGCATATTATCCCTTAAGGTTCCGAGTTCTTTTTCATCTACAAATGTTCGTGGATCACGGATTTTGTTGTCAATCAGTTTGATTTTTCTGAATTTAGCAGCATATTTGACAAACAACGTATCTATGTTTTCAGGATTGTCAATGAATTCAAGCATATCCTTAATATTGTTCGTTTTCGGTAATTTTAATGAGCCGTCGTTAATTTGTTTTATAAATTCTCTATCCCCAAGTATCAGAGGATCAAGATTTACATCAAGGCTAAATAATTTCTTTGAAATTTTAGCAAGCAGGTTTTCTAATTTTTTAGGCGCCACAAAGTTCAGATAGAGCATTCCAAGCATTTTAAATCCAATATCTATAGATTCGGAGTATCTCTGTATGTAATTAGTATCCTCATTTTTATTCTTTCTGGCGGTGAGAACTCTTCCAAGTGCATAACCGCCGTCTGTTATCGCCATTTTCTCTACAGTTGAAAAATTGCAAATAGTCGCGGCTAATCCACCTTTAAATGTAATTTTTCTTGGGTTTTTTAGGGTAAATCTTTCAAATACATCTCGGCCTGAAAATGCCCAATTTCTTTCGGTAAGCTCAAATTTAGGTACATTCCCTCGTAACTCTTCCTGTTTTTTTCTTGTTTTTGCTGTCATCGCAAAAACTGCTTTAGGTATAATAAAGCCCATAAGTGCTATTGGAATTACCATTGATACAGTAAACTTGCCGCATTGAAGTCGCTTGAATATTTTAGAATTAGCTTTGACTTTTTCAAGTTCTTCAACGGCCTTTTGTGCGCCATCAATATTTTTAAACTTTTCAATATTTGAGCTTAAAGATTGGAGGCTGCGTTCTTCTTTTTGTTTCAAAAGTTTTTCAATTTCTTCTTTTGGAGCTGAATTTTCTCTGAGTTTTTTTATCTGCTCTTCCAGTTTTTGAGTTTCTTCTTCTTCTTTAAGCAAGCGGACGTTAACTGCCGGATCGTATCCTTTTTTACGTATAAGTTTGTTTGAAAGTCTGTCAATTAGAGGTATACACCCAAGCCATACTGCAGAGGTTGCATATTCATCAATAATTCGTTCTCTGGTTGCAAGATATGCAATCTCTTTGTCATCCTTGTTTTGTTTGTATGTTTTATAAACTTTTGTAGGAACTTCTATCCCACAGTCTCTTACAAGGAGGGGGTATATGCTGTTATTGTTACCTATCGCCGAAATTATACTGTTTATTATTGCCATTGTTAACTATATCTCCAATTTCTCAAAAAAAATAACCTTCACGCTTTATCCTGAAAAGGCTATTTTTTTTTGAATTGAAGTTTTATAATGTGCGCACCACCAATTCTACAGCCTTTTCAGGTCGCAATGATGATGCAAATGGAGTTTTATATCAACTGTGTTAATCATAACTAGTGATACTATATCAATAATAAAATTGTATTGCAAGTATAATTGTAGTATTTTGTTACATTCCGTGGCTAATTTTTACCACGGATAATCTTCTTTCATTTGCCAACCGTCTTGTTGTATAAGAGTTCCGCACATACTTCCATAAGTTTTACAATTTCCCAGTGTTTGTTCTCTGGTGTAATTATCTAATCTCATAATATTCTCCCCCTTATTTAATTTAAAGGTTTGCTTAAACAGAAATCTTGTATTATTAGCGAAAGGCAGCATTGCAGCATAAATGTCTTTCCCAAAAGTATTTTGTCCGTTAGGCCCGTCAATATCAATGTAAAAGTCATATTCGGCCAAATATTTTTCTCCGTTAGGCCCGGTTGTAGTAAAGTTTGTAACGTTCATAAAAACTATAGTTCCGTTATTGAGTCTGAAACCTGGCAGTCGTCCGGTTAGTGAACTGTATATAGAGCCATTCATTCTTTTCATTGGAGTCTTATATCCCCAATCTTTTATTGTGCAAAACTTATATTCAGTTCCAATTAAATATGGCCGCATATATTTTTCAGCAAATAGTTGAATATCACTAAGCACGTTGTTTGTTTCATATTCTTTCCATGCACTATCTGCCAACCCCCATTGTGTAATAGGACCGTAATCTGCTTCAGCTCTTAAAAAAGTATTGGATAATACGCTGTATGCGTGCTTTAATCTGTTAATTGCGACGTGTTTTTGGTAATTTTGAATAAGCGTTGGGAGCGTAAGAGCAGCAACAACCCCTATAACGCCTAAAGTAATTAAGACCTCTGCCAGCGTAAACGCGGGGACTAAGTCCCCTTTTACGTCACGCGTCGCTTTCCGTGATGTAGAAGAAATAGCTTTTTGTAGGTGGTTGGGGTTTCTACCCCAACAATATTTTAATGTTGGGCTGAAAGCCCAACCTACATTGTATTCTTTCCTCTTAGCTTTTTTGAACAATTTATTCATAAAAACCTCCTTTTAAATACTCAAAAAATTTGCAGCACAAAATGGCGAAAGAAAAATTTTCGCCTAAAATGTTTCCCAATCGGTTAAGCAAATTCCCCTTGGACGCTTTCCTATGGGGAATACAATTATTTATCCAATCAAAACAAAGACTACTAACAAGCCAAAATGGCTCCGGATAAGGGTTTGCGCCTTTAGTCTGCCCCCCCCCCTATCAGGGAAATTCGCACTATGATTGAGTTTTGCTGGAATTTTATGTTCATTAAATCCTCATAAAGTAGTTAATCTCTTAACTATTATAACGTATTTGATGAGTTTTTTTCAATATTCTGCCTGAGCGTGTGTTACATTCTTTCCGGAGCTGTAACCGCCAGAATATCAAGTGCATTATTTAATACTTTTTTCACAGCAATCACAAGTGCCAGACGTGCTTTCATTAGATCTGTATTATCTGAAATTACACGGTTTGCGTTGTAGAACGAATGGAATTCACTTGCAAGCTCCTGGACGTATCTGCAAATTGTGTAGACTTGCCTTGTTTGGGCTGATGTTTTTATCATTGATTTGAACTCTTCAAGTTTTAGGATTAATTTTTTTGCAGTATCAATCGTTGGCAAAATTGTATCTGCCGTATATGAGTTTATGAGTTTCTCCAGTTCCGATTTTGCAAGCGGAGCCGGAATTATTTTACCGGTGTTTGTGTCAGTTTTTTCTTCACAAGCGTTTCTAAGTATTGAGCAAGCTCTTGCATGTGCGTACTGAACGTAAAATACCGGATTCTCATCACTTTTTGTTTTTGCAAGTTCTATATCAAAATCAAGCGTTGTGTCAATATTTCTCATTGACATCCAAAAACGGGTAGCGTCAACACCAACTTCATCAACCAAATCCTCTAAAGTTACCATGTTTTTACGTTTACCCATTCTCACTTCATTCCCGTTAATAACAAGATTTACCAGCTGCCCGAGAAGAATTTCCAGCTTATCAGGATTATAACCAAGCGCTTCAATAGAGGCTTTAACTCTTGCTACATAGCCGTGATGGTCTGCTCCCCATATATTTATCAGCCTGTCAAATCCTCTGTCGAATTTGTCAATATGGTATGCAATGTCTGCTGTCAGGTATGTGTTTGAGCCGTCGGCTTTTTTTACTACTCTGTCCTGGTCATCTCCGTATTTTGTTGATTTAAACCAGTCCGCTCCGTCTTTTTGGTATATTTCTCCTTTAGCTTTAAGTTTATTTATACATTCATCAACTTTGCCTGATTTATGGAGTTCCAGTTCTGAATAGAAATTATCAAAGTGAACTTTTAATTTATCAAGCAGATCCCTTTGAACTTTTTCTTCATAGTCCTTTGCAAAGTCACATAACTCCTGTTTGTTTTCAGGTAATCCTTTGTGAGTTTTCAAATACTCTTTGGCAACCGGGATAAGATAGTCTCCGGGATAATAATTCTTTCTTTCCATTTCATCCTCAGGAAAATCTATATCTTCACCAAGTTCCTGTCTTATTCTTATCTCAAGTGAATTCCCTAACTTTTGAATTTGGGAGCCTGCATCATTTATGTAAAATTCCTGATATACTTCATGTCCGTAAAATTTTAAAAGGTTTGCCAGAGCCGAACCCATTGCCGCCCATCTTCCGTGTCCTATATGGAATGGGCCGGTCGGATTTGCTGAAATATACTCAAGCAGAATTTTTTCTTTTTCAATTTTTTCAGGTCGTCCGTAATTTTTGTCCTTTTTGAAAATTTCTTCAACAGCTTGTTTTAAAAGATTACTTCCTGTTTTAAAATTGATAAATCCGCCAATTACCGTGTAATCGTTGTCTTCTTTGTCAATGTAACTTAAAATTGTGTTTGCAATTTGCGGCGGAGCCATGCGTGCATATCTTGCAAGCGGTGAAACGTTTAGAGCAAAATCTCCAAAATCACTGTTTTTAGGTCTTTCAGTTGAAAGCGTTCCTTTAACATATTCTTTCATCTCGCCAAGTTTGTTATCTTTAATTGCATTTTCAATGGCTGTTTCTATATTGTTTAAAAAGTAATCTTTTATCATCTTTTTCTCTCCTGTGAATATAGTTTAACACAAACATGGGCCATTCCAAATTATTATTAAAATTCGCATGTTTGTAATATAATTTATTTATCATGAATACTCATAACATTGTAGAACGTATCAGAGAAATTATAGATGATGAGACTCTTGTTCAGTTGAAAGAAGAGTTAAATAGTTATCATGAAGCTGATCTTGCGGATATTTTTCAGGAATTAAAACCTGATGAACGGCTTCAGTGTTTTAAGCTGCTTGATATTGAAAAGGCCGCTGACTTAATGGAGTATTTGTCACCTCAAATTCAGGTTGAACTTTTAGGTGATATTGACCAGGAGATGGCCTCTAAAATCTTAACAAAACTTCCGCACGACGCAGCGGCTGACGTTTTGGGGGATATGGAAGAGGATGAAAGTGAAACTTATCTTGACAAACTTCCTCATAAATTTTCTGAAGAAGTAAGAGAACTGCTTACATATAATGAAGATACTGCAGGTGGTATTATGAACCCTGTTGTACTTACGGTAAACTCTGATATGAGCGTTCAGGATGTCCTTAACTATATTAGAATTAAGGCTGAAGAAGATAACATGGAGCTTTACTATGTTTATGTTACGGACAAGCAGAACCATTTACTCGGTGTTGTTTCTCTCAGAAAATTATTGACTTCTCCTATCAATCAAAAAGTTGAAGATATAATGATTTCTGACATTGTTAAGCTTCATGTTGATGATTACAGTGATTATATTATTGACGAGTTTATGAAATACCAGTATAATGCCCTGCCGGTTGTTGATTTGTATAACCGTTTGAAGGGGATGATTACTTGGGATGATGTTCATGATTTGTTTGAAGAAGAAACAACAGAAGAAATTTATCAGTCTTCAGGTATTTCTACTGAAATTGTTGATGAGGATGAAATTCTTTCCGGAAATGTTATTAATGCAATTCGTGCAAGAACTCCATGGCTCTTTATAACACTTTTAGGAGAGTTTATTGCCGTTAATGTTGCGCATCATTTTGATCATACATTTTCAATGCTGCCGATTGTCGCAACTTTCATGCCATTGTTGGCAGGTCTTGGCGGAAATATCGGGACTCAGAGTATTACTCTAATGGTTCGCGGGCTTTCGACCGGCCAGGTTACATTGAGTGCTGCAATGCATCATATTTTAAGAGAAGCTTTTATTGGAGCTGTTATTGGCTTATTGTTTGGTATCCTTGTTATGTTTGCAACATGGGGGTGGCAGCATAATGCAGGTTTGGGTATTGTTGTCGGACTTGCTATGGCTATAAACATGACAATGGCGACAATCATTGGTACTTTTACTCCGCTTGCTCTTAAGGCAATAAAACTCGATCCGGCGGTTGCCTCAGGGCCTGTTATTGCAACTACAATTGATGTTGTCGGGCTTGCCGTTTACTTTTCTCTGGTAACTTTATATTTGGTTCATGTTTTATGAATAAGTAGTTTTATTTTATTTGTTGTATAATTGTTTTATGATTTTTTTATCAGACTTTTATAAATTATATTTTTGAGCTAAAATGTTATAGCTAACTGAATTTAAATAGGTGGGAGAGTATGACTGTTTACAGACAAACTAATAAAAATGGTAAAAATAAAAAATTTAATGACAGAAGTAAAACATATTTGAATGAAATAAAGAAAAAACAGCAGCATCAGGCAAAATTTATTAGAATGTTTATTGTATTTTGTTTGTTTTTGCTTGGAATTGCATTAGGTTTTTGCTATGCTGCATTGAATACTGATTTTTGTGCTAAAAATTTCGGAGAAGATTCTCCTGTTACAAAATTTTTTGATAAACTTGCCAGCAGCAGTGATAATAGTTCAAATTCCGAATTTGCACTTCCGTTTGGTCCTAAGCGGAAAAATGTACTTCTTCTCGGAGTTGATGCCAGCGAAAACCCTACGGATCTTTGGACCGGTACCAGAACTGATACTATAATTCTTGTAAATATTGATCCAAGAACCAAATCGGTAAATGCTATATCAATTCCACGAGATAGTAAAGTTTATCTGCCGGGAGATCACGGGGTTCAAAAAATTAACGCGGCCCATGCAATAGGCGGTGTTGATATGACGATTAAAACTATCGAGGAAACCCTTGGAGTTAAGGTTGATCGTTACATAATGGTGCATGATAATGCTGTTAAGAGTATTGTTGAAGCTTTAGGCGGCGTTGATGTTTATGTTGAAAAAAATATGCATTATAACGATTATTCAGGAAATCTTCATATTAACCTGACAAAAGGGTATCATCATCTTTCACCGACTGAGGCCGTCGGATATCTAAGATTCAGACATGATCCTATGGGGGATATAGGAAGAACTCATCGTCAACAGTGGTTTTTACGCGGTATACTTAGTGAATTAAAGAAACCTGAAAATATTTCTAAACTTCCTGAGATTGTCAGTGTTGCCCGCAAGTATGTAAAAACTGATATGTCTCTTTATGAGTTAACCCAGTTTGCAATGATGACAAAACATCTTGATATGGATAAGATAGAAATTGCAACTCTACCGGGTGCTCCTAATAAACGCGGGGCTATCAGCTATTGGATATTGGATCCTGACAAAACCCAGGAAGTTATAAACAGACTTATCTACCGGCAGACAGAAGAAATTGATGAAACAACTCCGGTTACGGCTTCAATTGTATATTCTGAAAACAAATCCGCTGAGGCACAGGCAATAATTAATGAGCTTAAAACCTCAGGTATAGATGTTTCTTGTCAGTCTCATATTTCAAAGACCCATTCGCAATTTGTGGCTCACTCTGCTAAAATTACAAATGAATATTACAATAATCTGAAAAAGACTAACCCGTCTATTGCAGGTTATCAATTTGTTTATGAGCCGTCTATGTATCTTTGTGCCGATACTGATTTTACAATTGTTGTTGCAGGAAAATAGATCTGTGGAAGGTTCTGCCAGAGGCTATTTGCTGCACACTGAATTAATTGATATAGATAAACAGCTTACGGACTGTGGTCTGTAAGCTGCTGTTTTTGGAGGGATTTTAGAAAGGGATTTCTAGGGTTATGTGTAATATACTTATTATGCTTTAGTAGTTGGTTGTGAAGATCCACCGAACATTGCTGCCAGTACTGCAACACCGCCTGCAATTGCTGCTCCCCACTTTCCGAATTTTTTTGCCTGCTGCCATTTGAAGTCTTTAAATAATTGTTTTATTGACTCCGGGGCATCTTCTGCTAACTTACCTTTGGCATCAATGTGCGAAAATATGTTTTGATTTTTTACTTTTACATAATTCTCTGATTTTGAAACTATTGTTGCCGCTTCATCTATAACTCCGTTTTTGCCTTTTGCAACAAGTGCATCAATTTGTTTTGCAACTTCTTCTTCTGAACCTTTTATTCCGAAAAATTCTTTATTTTGTGTAACAAAGTTTTTTAATTCTTCGGTAGTATTGATTCCTGCAAGTGCGACCTTTTTTCTTCCGTTTGTAATTATGTCATCAATTTGTTTTGCAATTTCTTCTTCTGTACCGGTAAGACCATATAATTCTTTATTTTGAAGGAATAATTTTTTGAGAGATTCTGCATTGCCTGATAGCGGAGCAAGTTCCTTTGTTGCGTTTGCTTTTGCAAGCACATTGGAATGGTATGCTGCACCTTTGAAGTTTTCTCTAACCTGTTTTGCAATATTGTCTAAGTTGTAATCTTCAACCTTTTTCCCCGCCTGCTCTAGTAATGCCTTTGCTTCTGCCGGAGTTTTCTTATCCAAGCCGTTAGCTTTTAGAAATTGTTTTACTTCATCAGAAAGATCATCAAATTTTTCTACACTTGCAAGCTGGGCTAGATTATAACCTTTTGTTTGTTTTGTTGCTTCAATAGTTGTTTTAATCTTTTTTTCTATATCTGCTTTATCAATTGTCTGGTAGAAAGCCGGGTTTAATATTTTATTTTCATGATTTTTTATAGGGTTCCTTAATAAAAAATATCCGCTTGCTGCTCCGGCACCTGCTCCTGCAACTGTTATTGCCGCACCCTCTGCCAGACCAATTCCTCCTGATTTTTCAAAAGTGTCTGTTTCCTGATGTCCGCGGAATGCAGGTGAACCAGTTGTTTCTGTCATCCCCGGAACTCGTCCTGTTTGGGCTATTTCATTGAAGTGTAAATTCGCCATCACATCGTCATTTTGCATTCCATAATTAAGGTAATTTGCATATGGGTTGTTATATGCACTTAAACCTACGTTTTCTCCAGCCATAATTCTACCTTTCTAAAATTTTAACCTAACCTTATGTATTTATAAACAATTTTTCTATTTGAGAATTGCTTATTCTTTTATAAGTGTTAAGTTATGTTAAGAAAGTTAATATGTTCTGTGGGCTCAAATTGCCTCTATTTAATAATTTTAGAAAATAAAGCTTCAAATTCAGGGAAAGAAATATTAACCCACTCAAATCCGTCAATTGCGATTTCTTTTTTACAAATAAGTCCGGCAACAAATAAGCTCATTGCAAGTCTGTGATCGTGGTAGGTCTTAACTTCACAACCTCCTGAGAGTTCTTTTTTTCCGTTTATAGTAAATCCGTCCTCTAACTCTTCTATATCAGCGCCAAGTTTTTTTAACTCAGTAACTGTTGCGGTAATTCTGTCTGACTCCTTGTTTCTTAAATCTCCGGCGTTGCGAATAGTAGTAGTCCCTTCTGCCTGAGTTGCTAGCACTGCTATAATAGGAAGTTCATCTATAAGTTTTGGGATTAATTCTCCTGAAATTTCGCAAGCATGCAGTTTAGACGATCTTATCCGCAAATCTCCGCTTACTTCGCCGGAAACAGTCTTTTCATCAAGAATTTCAATATCAGCCCCCATTTTTTTGCAAACTTCCAAAATACCGGTTCTTGTTGGATTTAGTCCTACATTTTTGAGAACAATATCTGAATTTGGTATTATCAGGGCTGCTGTTATAAAATATGCTGCAGAAGATATATCTCCGCATATTTCAATAGGCTTACCGGTCAGAGTAGATTTTTTTATCGTAACAGTTAAGCCGTCTGAGGTTATATCTGCCCCCATATATTTTAGCATTAGTTCCGTATGATTACGCGAAAGGTACGGTTCCTTAACTCTCGTTATTCCATCAGCATTAAGACCGGCCAGGAGTATACATGATTTTACCTGCGCCGATGCAATCGGTGATTCATAATCTATACCGTTTAGTTTGCTTCCGTTAATAATTAATGGCGCATGATTATCCTTGGAAATTATTTCGACCCCCATACGAGTTAATGGTTCAATTACACGTTTCATTGGTCTTTTGGAAAGACTTTCATCCCCAATCATTGTTGTGTTAAATTTCTGTCCGGCAAGTATTCCGCACATAAGCCGCATTGTTGTTCCTGAATTCCCGCAATCCAAGTCTTGTGATGGTTCAATCAGATTTCCATCTGAACGAACTTCTATTATACTATCACCCTTATACTCAATATCTACTCCTAAGTTTTTAAAAATATTTAATGTTGAATTCGGATCCTGACCTTTTGAAAAATTTTTAATTATTGATTTCCCTTTAGCAATAGAACTAAACATTACTGCACGATGTGATATTGATTTGTCTGCCGGAATTTGAATTGTTCCGTGTAATCCTTCTTTTACTCGTTCAACTTTTTTTGTCATAAAAAAAGTTTACCATGAAAAAATTTTTGTGTTATTATTATTTGGTAAACAATTTTTTGTTAATGTTTTATACATGTTAAAACTAAATAATCAAAGGAGACGTGTCCGAGCGGTTTAAGGTGCAATCTTGGAAAGGTTGTGTGGGAGCAATTCCACCGTGAGTTCGAATCTCACCGTCTCCGTTTTTTTTATATTATTAGAGCGGATACAAGATTAATAAAAAACGGAAACGGATGCTTCGAACTCAAATTGTTTTCTCTCGATGTCGAAAACAAATGAGTAAGCCTTGCATACTGTCTCGTATGGTTCGCATATCCAATGCTCACCAACGATCCAGCAGAATCTCACCGTCTCCGTTTTTTTTATATTATTAGAGCGGATACAAGATTAATAAAAAACGGAAACGGATGCTTCGAACTCAAATTGTAATAAAGTGAGTGCTTTGCGTATGACAGATGGTGTGATTATTTTGGACAAAAGGATTGCAACCCTCTCTCTGCTTGTGTTTTAGTAGGTTGGGCTTTCAGCCCAACAACATAAATAATTTCCATTGCATCCCGGACAGCGCAGCGTAATGTAAGAGGGGGCTACGCCCCCCCCCCCCTTAAAACTTCCTTTTTCTTTAGCCGAAAGAAAAAAGTAAGCAAAAAAGAAACCATAAAGAGTCGTAAGATTTAAATTTCAAAATGGGACTTGAAAAATATAAGAAATAGTATATAATAAAAGAAAAAGGAGGGTAAACACATGGGAAAGTCAATAATAGTAGGTGATACGGGGGGGGGGGGGTAACGAACCTCAAGGGAGACAAGGGTTTTTGTTAAAAATACCTTTCTTCAAATTTTTCCCAAAAACAAAGTTTTCTGTATCAGATAAAAATAATTTAAAAAATAAAGTAGGTTGGGCTTTCAGCCCAACATTAAAATATTGTTGGGGTAGAA
>CALUYU010000028.1 GCA_944325075.1 Candidatus Gastranaerophilales bacterium | reverse complement strand
TCTGGGATATCGAAAGTGACTTCGTCTGCTATGCATACTGGCTCATTCTTACCCACCTTCTCATAAGGCAAATTATCGGAAGAAATAATATGCTTAAATGTTTTCATGGTAAAATCTCCTTATGAAAAGATTTGAAGATTCACTGACCAAGAAAATATATGATGATATCCATGGTTTCATTGCAATTAATGAAGCTGAAAAGAAATTATTAGGTACATTATATTTTCAACGATTAAATCATATAAAACAACTTAGCCTATCATATTTTGTTTTCCCAGGAGCTGTGCATACGAGATTTTCGCACTCCCTAGGAGTTCTCTATATAACTGAAAAACTCATTCAGCATATAAAGAAAAAAGGCCATAAAGACTTTAATGATTCTAAAAAACACCAAATTGTCAGATTAGCAGCATTACTTCATGATATTGGGCACTATCCTTTATCTCATACAATTGAGAAGTCATATATGGAATTCTCTCACTTCCTTAGTTCAAAGGAAAAAATGACGATCCCTGATTTAGAAAATAATAATTTGAAAGATTTTTGTGATAGTCAAGATATAAATCAATTTTTAAAATACTATGCAAAAAGTAAAGATTCTGAAATTAATCATGAAGAATTTGCAAGATTTGTTATTGAAAGCGAACCTTTTAAAAAGATTTTATTTAAATTATTTCCTAAATTAAATGATGAAGATCTTGACATAATTTGTAAATTAATAACCGGAAAATACATAAATGATGAATATTTTATTGCATCAAAGTTGATAAATTCTCGTTTAGATGCTGATCAAATGGATTATATGATGAGAGATACAATAAATACAGGTATAAATGCTTCTATTGATTTAGATTACATCATAAATAATATTGATATTTGTGAAAAAATATACCCGGACGAAATCAAACGTAAAACAATAGCATTTAATGTTAAAGCAATTCAAGTAATTGAACAATTCTTGTTATCAAAATATTATTGGTATGCAAATATTTTATTCTATAATAAGGCATATATTGTGAATAATATTGCACAAAGAATATATTCACATTTGTTGATTAATAATAAGATAGATTCGGATTATACTACAATCGAAAATTTTAAAAATATTTTAAACAATAACCCAGAAAAATTTTTCTTTTTTAACGATGACTATTTTTGGGAAAAAATTCAAGATATCATTAAAGAAAATAATGGTGATTTGGTATATAAACTAGCAAATTCGCTAATTAAAAGAACTTTCCCTGATATTAAAGATGATACATTTTTTAGCAATAATTTTAAATCAGAGATTTTAGTAAATTATAGTCAGATTTTATCTAATAATACTAAATTTAAGAATGGATTAGATGAATTTAATAAAAAAATATCACAGTTTAATAAGGATGGGCAGAAATATTTTGGTGTTTGTATAGAAAAAAGTATTGCTCCTGAGGCTATAGCAAAAGAATATCAAGATGACAAGCAGATAAACATAATAGTACAAAAAAATAATTGTAAGAATATCATGGATCTTAAAAATCAATTTTTTCAATTATTTCTATTTGACCACCAAGCTGAAAATAACGATGGCAAAAATAACAATATAAAAGAGTTAAAATCATTTAAAGTATACGATTTTAATAAAATTCTAAATTAAGCAGCAAGTCTTTGTTGATAAGATACTAGATTATTTACTATATTATTAAATTCAGGTAAATGCCCTTTTAAACGTTGTAACTCATTACTACGTTGTTCATCTGTCCAGTTAGGATAATGATTAGATATAAAGTCATAAGTAGTATAAATCTCTAATATATTGACAATATTAGGATCATTAGCAGGAAAAACTTCAGTAATTCTATTTATTACTCCTCTTAAATTTTCATCAATTTCTACAGTATTTATAGTACTTTTTTTTCTGGTAATACCATATAAAGTATCTGCTAATTTTGAATTATATGGTCCGTTAATATACAAAGAAAAAGATCCATCAATTGGTAAATTATAAAATTTACCTAAAATATAACAATATTTTTGAGCTTTTATTCTTTCATCTTTATTTCCAGTAAAAGCATTAAAATCAATGCCAATTTCAGTTAATACAGTATATAGCCAATTCAAAAACATATAATATTATGATCCCATGGTTTAATTGTTAATACATCATCTATGAGAATGATAGCATAAATATTAAAAAACACAAATTTAGTAATATGTGTAATATATGCTTGATTTTAATCTGATTTTAAGTAATGAATACGACACGTTGAAGGAGGTTGTATGGAAAAAGTCGGATTGAATATTACTCCAAAAGAGTTTAAGCAATTAAGCAAGTGGGCGGAAAATATTTATAATACTGCCGTAGTCATTGATTACTTTGTAGTTAATCAGCCTGAGATTGAAGAGTGTTATAATCTTGCGCCGGTAGTTAAGCACTTGCGCAACGATGCGGATGTCTTAAATGCATTCTTTATAGACCACGAAAAAGATGTCGAAATTTAAATGCCGTTTAAAAGGTGTTTAATCGGTGTTCAAATCGTGTTCAAAAATTATTGTATTGGAATGATACTTTTTAGACATATATAGTTGATGTTTTGCACTGAAAGAGTGATGAATGGTGTAGCTTGAAAGGAGCATACTATGATTGAAATCGGCAAAAAGTACAGATTAAAAAAGCTAAAAGGTTGGTTTGAAAAAGATAGCGAAGAATTTACTGTTGTTTGCTTTGGCGAACACAATGTTGTCGGCTGCGTTGCACCAGATGGCGAAAGATACGTATTTGATAAAGATTTTTTGATTGATCCTGAGAAGCCGGACGAGATATACGCAAATATTAAAATAACGAAAGGTTAAAACCATGGTTGAAAAAGATTACAAGCTATATGGGACAAAGATTTTGAATCTTAAAACACAAGAAATCGGACTGTTAATTTGTTTATGGGAAAACAAATATACCGATAAAATAGTAGATTTTGCAACTTGTGTTGATAAAACCGGCAAACGCTACAATATTGAACTTGATAATATTAGAGGGTTTGAAGATGATTTTGAAAAATAAATTAACCAAAGAGACATTGGACATTCCATATTCTGAATTTAGAAAAAAGTTTGCAAAAGAAATTCAGGATGCGTTTGAAAGTTACCGCAAAACACAATTAAATAAATATTCTTGGAACTTCAAAGATGACAATTCTTTGGAATTTAATTTTTATTTTGAACTTCATTGGAATTTTAACCATTTTGGTAATAGCAACTGGTATATAGAACGACTTTAAAAATTTTGAGCAATATTCAATAATTGAGCGTTTTCTTTTGTATTTAAGACATTTACAGGTATTATATAAATCTTAGTTCCGTCAAAATATTCCCATTCTTTGACCTCGTTAAATTTAGATGTTTGCGGATACAATAGTGCAATAGAAACATTTTCTGATTCTTTTTCGCGGATAATTGAAGCGTAATTGTGTAATTGATATAAATCTGTTTGATTTACTCCTAATTTTTCATCATTTACATCTAATTCTTTCCACTTGGCATCTAAAATAAGTTTTCGGTTTTTATCTTTTGAAGTGAGAATAAAATCCATTTGTGTATTAAATAATTCTTTCTCGCCTGTAAAAATAAGGTTATAACGGCTATATTGCACGCGATAATCAACATTACTTTGTTTAAACAGATTTTCAATATAATCTTCAAACATTTTATTTAACGGGAATAACAATGCAGGAAGAGCCGTTCTTCCTCTGCGCGGCATAAAGTTGTCGTGTCTCAAAAAGAACTCAGCATATTGTAATGGTCTTGAATAGTATTCGTGAAGTCTGTTTATTTGTTTTTCCTGTAAATCTTTATCAAGATTCGTACACGGAGAAACGTCATCAAGCTCAATTAAAAGTCGTCTTAGAGCTTTTTTATTTTCTTCGATTTCTGTTTGTTTTATCAGATATAAACAAGCGGATTTCAAAATTCTGTTTTCCGGAATATCTAAACTAAACTCACTATATTCAACAAAGAACTTATTTTTAGATGTAATATTGTGTTTAATATGTTCTGAAAAATTTAACTTGCCTTTGTAATTATTGAGATTTTCTGATTTTCTAATATAAGATTTTTTAATCCCTCTTTTTAATAATTCAAGGATATCCTTACAAAAAACAGATATAAAAATTTCAATTATGTGATTATCTTTTCTTGTATCGCTATCACTAATTTTATTATGTTTATATTCTTTGGTTAAATTATGCGATGCAAATACAAGATTCTCAAACACCTTGCGACTATCTTCCAAATTTATATTTTTATCTATTTTAGGTAGTATTTCAAGATATGTGCCATCCTTAAGTTGTATAACGCCTGTGTATTTATCAAACTTTATACATTTTTCTTTTGGAACATAATCAAATCCGCAGTCAATGTTTTTATTAACGCAATAATCATAGAGCTCTTTAAAATGTGAAGGCTTACAGTAATTTATACAACAAGAACCCTCAATATATTCAGACACACAATTATTGCAGGCTTCATCACATTTTAGAAGCCTGTCGTGTTCGTATGCAACTATTAAATTCTTAGTTGCTGCCATAATTATGCACCTTGAGCTTTACCTAAAATAGAAATAAAATCAATTGTTTTAAGTTCATCTTCGCTGCAATTTAAAATCTCGGCAACGGTTTTTGATTCGTTGTAGAAATATTCATTGAGCAACGGCAATATTCGATTTTTGTAAGCTCTTTCAAGTTGTTCTTTGGTATTTACACCCATTAAATATGAATGACCGATTTGATGATCTCTATCATATTTGTTTGTAATGCGTTCATTTACTCTTGTTAATAAAGTTTGCAAATTAATACCTTCAACAACTTTGCCACCAAGCAATTCAGGTCTTGGCATAATTTCTTCGAAATCAAAACGACGTCTTAATGCTGTGTCAAGAAGCGCAATTGAACGGTCTGCCGTATTCATTGTTCCGATAATGTATAAGTTATTTGGTACGCCAAATGATTCTTTTGAATATGGCAATGTGGTTTTCATTTGGTATTTATTGCCAACCCGTTTATCTTCTTCAATTAAAGTAATAAGTTCACCAAATATTTTTGAAACATCTCCGCGGTTGATTTCATCAATAATAAGAATATATAGTTTATCATTGTCTTTGTAACTGGTAACTTGTTCTTGTTCATCCACAATATCTAATACATCTTTTAGTGACATATTGTTTAATTGATAAACTGTTCCAAGTGTAAATTTTGTACCATTATTTATTTTCAAAATATTATGATTTAAGCCTTTTGCTAGCCATTTTACTTCTCTATATCTTTTATATTGCGGGAAATCATTATTCCATTTATATTCACTTGTCACAACACCAATTGCATCAATTGTCTTCTCTGAATAACAGGATAAAACAATATCACCAATTTCCATTTTATCTATGAAGGCTGATAATACCCTACTTCCGCCATCATCAAATATGGTTTCGTCATTAATTGTTTCACCATATTTATCAAATCCAATCCTTATTCTGTTATTTTCCATACAATCTTTTCTTATATCATTTTCACCGGTTTTCATCAATGAAACCTTCCATATTTTTGGATTATCGTTTAATTCAAGATTGTTATCATTACTTTTAATTATTGGGCTTTCAGCTTTTTTACATATTCTTTTAAATATTCCGTTTTCACCAATATATCTAACTTCAGTATTATCTGTTGTACCCCATTCAGGAATATATGGTTTTATTCCTTCAACAAATTCTTCATAAGAATATGATTGATGGAAGGTAACAAATTCGATTTGTCCCGCTTGTTTTAACTCGTCAAACCTTGTTTTTAATGCAGAATATTGCTCTTCAGAAACATCTTTATATTCCGTATTATCAATAATACTCATTGCTTTTAGAACAGAATTATAAGTTTTTCCTGTCCCCGGAGGGCCATATAAAATTTGATTTAATGGTTGATAAATTTTTTCTTGTGCAAAATTTGCTTCTTGTTTCATTGAGTTATCTTTTACAATATTGTTTTGTATGAATTTTCTGTAATGAGTATTTAATATTGCATAAGGAATCCCATTACCATTTTTATGGTTATAATCTTGCCATTCGCTTATCTTTTTTAATTGGAATAAAAACGAAGATAGTTCTTCAGAATTTTGTATTTCATAAATTTGTTTATTTGTTAAATTTAAAATAACATTATCCAAATTTTCTATTTTTTTACCATATTGTAAATAACTTTGATTAGATTTATACACAATATCATAAACATATTTAATAAATTTTTCTTTAAGGCTCATATTATCTCCTTTATTTTGATTAAAAACAAACCAAATAAAATCTTGGCAGTCTAGTAAATTACAATTAGAATTGCAGTAGTTATTCAATAGTGGTATTAAATTATTTTTGCAATAATCAATCCATGCAATATACCTATCTTCATTATTAAACTTTTCTAAACCTAAATAAAAATCTTTAGAAAAGTTTGTATATGGCTTTATTCTTGTAAATAACAGATACTTATTAGGATATTTTAATGATAAGAAAAATGAAGCTGCTTCGACTGACGGATCAATCATATCTTTGTTATTCCATTCAGAATCTTTTAACAAAATTTCCCTAATATCTTTTCTAAAATCTTTAATACGGGTATTTATAGATAATGTTTCATTAAAAAGATTTTCTAAAATTTGAGAAAATTGAAAGGAATGTTTGAAAGCTAAATGTCTAAACATGCTGCTTTTCCACACATAAGGAACAAAGTTTGGAGAACCTAATTGAATAAATTTTTCAGATAAATCATTTAAATCATCAAATATATAGCTATTTTTTGCAAAGTAATCATATTTGTATTGTTCATCGTAATTTGGCGACGATTTATATGTAAAATACTTGGCTAAATATACCTTTAATTGATCTTTTATATATTCTTCAAAAAACATTTTATATGAATTTAATGCTCTTTTATAAGCATAAAATGTTGAATCACTTTTACCTTGATTTTGAAACTGTTTTTTTAAATTTAGCAAAGCCTGTTCAAATCTTTCATTAGATATAAATATACTATAATAACTTATTAGTAGATCATCTTCATGTTTTCTAATATAATCTGCATCAGAATATTGAGTATCTGCATCAACTTTACTTAATTTATTATCTGCTACCTGTTTATATAAATATTTTTTAAACTCTTCACGAATTACTTTGATATCTTCCATAGACCATTCCTTTTTTCTTTAGGGTATCACAAACATGAATTTTCTCTTATATCCTTAGGAATAGGTAATTCTTTATCACTTATTTTATATTTTTCTTTCAGTTTGATTAGGTATTTATGCAAAATTTCCCAACTTTTAGACATTTGGAATTTAATTTTTACTTCTTTCCCAAATTGATAATCTTTTTCAAAAATTCGTTGAGATTTTCTTATATAACTGTAAAAATTGCCGTATTTAGATTCTCTATTTGATAGATGTGAGTATAATCCGTAGATTTTAGCAATTGGGATTCTTGTTTTATTTTTGTAATTATATAAAACCATTTTTCTAATATGTCTTATGGCATCACGCCAAAATGCACCGATAGTACCGTTCCTTACTAATATAATTTTACCATTGTAGGTAAAACCTAAATATTGGAATTCTGCACTGCTATTGTATTCTTTTCGAAAAGAACAAGGTTCATAATCACAATTATTATCTTGAAAATGACAACATATGGTTTTTTGTTTAGAAAGTTCCAGTTTTAATTTTTTTAATTCATCTTCTATAAGAATAAGCAAGCTATCCAACTCGTTTTTTGAATTAACTAAAATCAAAATATCATCTGAATATCTTCGATAATAACCTTTTATTTTGTTTACAAAATTTTGAATTGTGACATCAAAATCTAACATATAGATATTTGCTAGTGTACCGGATAAATTTGTTCCCTGTGGTATTCCCTTGTTTACATTGGGATTTTTCTTTATTATATCTTTTTTTTCAGTAAGTATTTTTCTAAAGATTTTGGTTGAACATATTTTCTTAAATGAATGTGTTTCTTTATCCCAAAAATCAGATCTATTGGCTTTAATGTATTTGTTATTTAGTAATTCATCTAGTTCAATAAAATGAAATTTAGTTAGAATTTTATAGATTTGATATAAATCGTCAGGAAGTTTATCTTTTTCTGTAAGTTTGCATAAATTCTTGTATAGAATTTTGTGATCAAGCTCATCGAAAAAACTATGAATATCAAGACCGATAGCATAACATTCTTTTCTGTTTTTGATTTCTTTAAATGCCTCTGCTGCAAAATCAATATTAGATTTGCCCGTCCCTACATTATTTTTATCAATATGTCTGTATGCAATACTACATTCTAAATAATTATTTTGTAAAAATTTCTCATAATATTCTAATAATTTTTCATTGTAGTAAGAATATATGCAAGAATCTAAATGTCCAGCATAATATATGTCTCTTTTTTTGTATGGATCTATTACAGAGAGTTCATTTTCTCTTTGTTCTAATTTTTTTGAAAGCTTAAACTGTTTTATTTGGAAATGAATAAAAGGGAAAAATTTATGTTGTGAGACATTCGCTGGTTGAACTACCTTTTCCGCTTTAGCTTTGTTGCATTTTTCATCTAAATGAAGTCTATTCTTGACCTTTGAGTACCAATTTTTTTGTTGTTGTTTCAATTGTCCTCCTGAGAGGGCGAGTTAACTCATTTCGGACCGCAGAACATCCTAACTCCCCTCAGGTATATCAACCCACCGAAGTGGTTGCCTTTATTTCTGCTACTTACAAATGTAATAATAAGGAGTACAATAATGTTAAATTATAATACAACCATATTACTGATAATCTCAATATTGCTGCTATTGCTAACAATATTGGCGACCTATGTTTCGGAACGCGTGTTTGTGAAACCGCTGCGGTTGAACAAACAGAGTGTAGAAACATATGTCGGTCAGATATGTATCTTGACAATGTACACTCAATTATCAATAGATGAACTATTATAATTGATATTATTATTGTATTTGCAATAATAATTATTACAAGGAAAATTAAGGAAAATTTAATCTTTGTGTTAACTATTATTACGGTTTTACGAATTAATTTGGCGGTTTATCCATTCCATAATGACGGAAATAAGATATTCTTGTTCGGTTTTGGTTAATTCTCTGTGTTGGGGGAATTTGTGCCATTTTTCGATACAACCACGGCAGCATGTTGCGGTTGCGTGTTGAGCAATAAATACAGGATGTCCTCGCATTGGAGTTTGTTTGCCGTCATTGATTGGTTCTGCCGGAGCTACTCTATCACGAATAAAATCGCAGGCATGAGAACGAATTTTATCAAGTCCTTTATCCTTGATATATTCAAACTCTTTTGCTCGGAGTTTAAACCTGCTCCTGAATTTTGATTTCGCTAACCTGTCTATAATATCCATAGTAATATCCTTTAATCCTGTGAGATTTCAGTATAAACAACTTCCGATGACAATTCATATCTCCCTGGAATAGTAGACATCTTTTTTACAGTTGTAATTCCTTGTGATTTGGCAATCTTAATTAATTTTTGTTCATCTTTTTTATCTATACATTTGCCAAGATATAAACAACTGGGTTTGTTTGTCATTGTATATTTACCAGATTTTTTGCCAAAGAATCTATACTCTTCTTCATATGCCCAAGTATGACACTTACTTGTTGCAAAGATAGTTTGAGATATTGTAATCTCCATTCCTACCAATTCTGGTTTAAAAATTGGTGCGGATAAATAAATAATAGGATATAAATAATGTTTAAATTCCAAATCCTTACTTATATCATATTCTACACAAAAGCCTTTGTTCCAGTTTGCATAATGTGACCACATTAAAATATTATCCATTTTATTTGAAAAACAAGTTGCCCAGCAGCTTATTTTCATTGGTTTCTCTTTATGAGGATTGCTATATTCTTTGAATTTTTCATAATATTCTTTATATGTAGTTATATCATTTAATGGATTTAGGATTTCATTGATACGACAATACTTTTCAGATGTTAGGGTTGATGTAAATATATCAAAGTCTAATCCTGTCATAACTTTATGTATTAAATCAAATATAAGTTTTGTCTCTGACTCGGATAAATCATAGTGTTTAAAAACATTATTTATTACCCATAAATCTGAATTTATATTAACTTTGCAATCATGAAGGTCATTAAATTCATCTGGGTTGCTCAACCAAATGTAATTATTTTTGAGTGCATCAATATTTTTATTACTGCATTTTTGATAACGATAGATTTTATTGGGTAAAATAGAATCTTTAAAATCATAAAAGTCTAGAACTGCTTGTTTGCTGTCTTTACATTTATATATTAAATTTAAATAATTGTCTTGTTCGAGAGTATTCATATCTTTACCGTGATTTTATATTATCATAAACGAAGGCTATGTCAGAAACGGATATAATCACTTAATGCTTAATTTTTTATTAACAAATAAACATTTAATAATATTTTCGTTTATAATAGCAGTATTAAAAATTGAAAGAGGCCAAAATTCGCATGAAAAAAGGAATGTTTATATTTTTAGCAATATGGTTTTTCGTAATTTTTGCGACATTATTACTTTATTGCATATTTAACTGGCAGGAAGTAATAATTTTTAAGCCTTTCAGCGGGAACTCTGCAATGTTATGTATGCTAATTATATGGACGTTTATACCTTTTTTAGCAAAATTTAAATTTGGAGATTTTGAATGGGAGATAAATAATCCGCTATATGCAAATATGGAACAAGCAAAACAAAATTTAGATGAAGTCGCAAATAAAGCTCAAAACATAAACATTGATTTTAATATCCAAAATAAATATAACGAAGAATTGAATACTATTATGAAGAAGAAGGGAGGCAAAAATGTTTAGTTATAGCCAACCTCATTCTGCTTATAGTTATATGCAGAGAAGAAACGAAAGTTCTAACTTGTTAGCTGATGCTGCACAAAAGGGAATAGCGCTGCTTAATAAACAAATAGATTATCAACTTTTAAATGCTTTTCAAAATTATATTATTTCTGTTTTAAACATCGTTTCACAAAAAATGGGAATTGATTATATTTCTTTTTATAATCAATTTAATTTGTCAATCAATAATTTATTACCCTATGACCAAGTAAAAAGAACGATCGAATTCATTTTAAATATCGCAAAAAGCATATAGTGTTATAGATAAATTTGTCAAAAGTTGAAAAAATTTATCCCTTTACCCCTAAAAATACATCACATTAAAACTTTGATGTTGTTTTATGATTGGATAATATATTATCTATATATTGACATTTTTGATAATTTCAGTTAATATATTATCTATGAACAATCAATTTTTAAATCAAAAAACTCCTAATGAAATTGCAAAAAATTTAGCGGAGAAGATAAAAAAACGTAGAAAAAGGTTAAAGATTTCGCAAGAGGTTTTAGCGCAAAAATCCGGAGTTAGTCTTGGCAGCATAAAAAGGTTTGAAACAAAGTATGAAATATCTCTGCAATCGTTTATAAAAATTGTCATTGCACTTGATTTAGATAACGACCTTGAAAATTTGTTTACACAAAAAACTTACACTTCAATTGATGAAATCATAAAAGGGTAAAAAAATGGATAATTATAAATACCTTAAAGTTTTTTATAACGATAAATTAGTCGGGACTTTAGCAAAAACTCCGGATAGGCTTGTTGCTTTTGAATATGATAGCAAATGGCTTGCCACAGGTTTTAGTATTTCACCATTCTCACTACCTCTTCAAAAAAAAGTTTTTTTACCAAAATATGAGCCTTTTAACGGTTTATTTGGAGTATTTAACGACAGTTTACCTGACGGTTGGGGTAGACTACTTGTTGATAGGCTATTTTTGAAAAACAAAATTAACCCAAGCGAAATTGATAGTCTAAATCGTCTTGCTGTAGTTCAAGAAAGCGGAATGGGTGCATTAACTTATCAACCTGAGCATAAGTTTGAAACACCTAACCAAGAGTCTGATTATGATAAACTTGCACAAGAATGTTCGAAAATATTAGAATCGCAAAATTCTGATAACTTGGATGAACTTTTTAAACTCGGCGGTTCATCAGGCGGTGCAAGACCAAAAATTTTGACAAAAATAAATGGAGAAGATTGGATAATTAAATTCCCATCCTCGCAGGATCCGAAAAATATAGGCGAACAGGAATATAAATATTCACTTGTCGCAAAAGACTGCGGAATAAAGATGAGCGAAACTCGGCTTTTTGAATCCAAAAATTGCTCAGGATATTTTGGAATTAAACGATTCGATAGGGAAAACGGTAAAAAAGTACACATGGTTTCTGTTAGCGGATCATTAGAAACAAGTCATCGTCTGCCGAATCTTGATTATAATATTTTGATGAAATTGACTCTTGAGCTCACAAAGAATTATAAAGATATTGAGCAATTATACAGATTGATGTGCTTTAATGTTTTTGCGCATAATAGAGATGACCATTCAAAAAATTTCTCGTTTTTGTATGATGAAAACAAAAAAGAATGGCATTTGTCTCCTGCGTATGATTTAACTTATAGTTCATCTTTTAACGGAGAACACGCAACAACAATTAATGGCGAGGGTAAAAATCCAAGTTTAGAGGATATTTTAGCAGTAGCTAAAAATATCGGAATCAAAGAAAAACACGCGCTTGATATTGCACTTGATATCAAAGATAAATGTTCGTCATTAGTTGATTAAAATTTGTCAGAATTGAAAATTATTAAAACCCTGCATTCACCCTTGCGGAAGTTCTAATAACCCTTGGCATAATCGGGGTTGTTGCGGCTATGACTTTGCCCCAGCTTATCCAGTCTTATAGAAAACAACAAACAGAAGTAAAGCTTGCAAAGTTCTATTCTGTTATAAATCAGGCACTTAAGCAATCTATAGCCCAAAATGGAGATATTGTAACCCCTTCTTTTTCTACTAATGAAAATTCTGAATTTTTGCAAGAGTGGTGTCAAACAAATATTACAAAGTATTTAAAGTCTCTAAAAAAATTAAAATTTAATCAGAATTACTATCATATAGAATTTGCGGACGGGAGTAATGTAAGAATATATGGCGGCGATAATTCTGTGATATACTTTTTTTATTGTACGGATTATTACCGGTTAAGCGATAAATGTTTTCAATTTAGCGAACAATATGGCGGAATACATAATTTTACGTTTACCTATGATTCAACACACAAAGAAATAAGACCAATATTTTATTATTTTACTCATAGTCAAAAGTTGAATAGCTGTGCTTCATCTGACAGATTTGGCTGTGCAGCGCTTATATATGAAAACGGATGGAAAGTACCAAAAGATTACCCTTTAAAGTTTTAATATAACTGCTTAATAATAAATCAATTTCTCATACTGTTATTTTACTGTCCCCGTTTGAGTTCTAATGTATCTCCTAAATCTTATATCTGTGCTATAATCTAAAGTAACAGAGAATAAATGAAAGTGAGGGATTATGATTAAAGTTGCAGTATGCGGCGCATTAGGGAAAATGGGAACAGAAGTTTGCAACGCAGTTGAAAATTGCAATGAAGCAGAACTTATTGCAAAAATAGATATAGCAGGAGAAGATACTTATAAATCTATAGAAGAAGCTCATAAGTCAGTTAATATTGATGTTCTTGTTGACTTCACGCAGCCGGCGTCTATTTTTGAGAATGCAAAATATTGTTTGAATAACGGGATTCGTATTGTAATCGGTACTACCGGACTTAAGGATTCTGAAATAGAATATTTGAAAAATTTATCAGAAGAAAAAAATGTTTCCTGTCTTATCGCCCCGAATTTTTCAACCGGTGCGGTTTTGATGATGATGTTTGCCAAGCAGGCCTCAAAGTATTTTGATAATGCTGAGATAATTGAACTTCATCACAATCAGAAGAAAGATGCTCCTTCCGGAACCGCCATAAAAACGGCTCTTCTTATGTCAGAGGCAAACGATAACTTTGCAAAAGGAAATTGCCCAGAAACAGAAACAATTCATGGCGCAAGAGGCGGAACTTCCTATGCAGGTATTCATATTCATTCGGTCAGAATGCCCGGTTATATTGCATCTCAGGAAGTTATCTTTGGCTCAAGCGGCCAAATATTTACTATCAGACATGATTCCATGGATAGAAAATGCTATATGCAAGGCGTTTTGCTTGCCGTAAAACACGTATTTGAGCATAACGGTTTTATTTACGGCTTGGAAAACATAATGTAACTCCGCGTCTGTAAAATTTATGTAAAGATTCTTCCATTAATTTTTTTTGGAAGTATAATCTAATTTGTAATTGATTAAACTGTAAAGAGAAAGATGGTTATGCAGCAAACCCTTAATAAAAATAACAAAATAGAAAATATTGATTTTAACATAGATCTTGCACAGAGTTTCGGGATATACAAAAATAATGCCGAGTATTCTCTTCTTGACTATGCAAGTTCTGTTAATATTTCCTGCGGCTTTCACGCCGGCGATCCTGTATCTATCAAGGAAGCTCTTTTAAAAGCTAAAGAAAAGAATGTCGTTGTAGGAGCCCATATAGGTTTCCATGATATTCAGGGTTTTGGTTACCGTCAAATGCAGTTAGGCGATGATGAGATAGAAGCACTTGTGGTGTATCAGGTCGGGGCCTTAATGTCTTTTGCAAAAACTTACAAATTGGAAATTGAGCATGTCCGTCCTCATGGAGCTATGTATCAGCAGGCTGCGGAAGATTTTAACTTTTCTTGCGCTATTGCAAAGGCTATAAAAAAATGTTCTCAATGGCTTGTGTACTATGGCGCTGCCGGTGAAGTTACCCAAAAGGTCGGGGAGTATGTTAATATTCCTATTGCCCAGGAAATTCATCTTGAAAAAAATTACAATATTGACGGGTCAATTGATTTTTCAAGAAAAGATATTGAAAATATTTTTGCTTCTATAAACAGACTTAAAACATTTTTGGCAACATCCCAAATAGATAATGTTGCCGGCGGGAAAACTTACATTGATGCAGATACTATTCATTTTTCAAATAAAATTCAAAATGCCCAAGCTCTAATTAAACAGTCAAAAGATTTAATTGAACCGGTTCCTGTAAATTATAAAAATGCTTATAAGTCGGGATGGATTGATTAATTTGATAGGAAACTCAGGATAAAAATGACAATGAAAAGATTTACAGATAGTATGAAAATGCCTAAAGATGCCGGTTGGCTTGTACCTGGTTTGCAGGTTAAACGATGGTTTTTAATGATATTTGTCGGTGCTGTTTTTATGGTTTTAGGCTTGCTTATTTTATGCGATATTCGTCCTATTTTTTATACAATGGAATTTATCAAAAAGTTTGCCTCAAAAGTTTCAACGGAATGGATTGCATTTGCGGTTGTAATGTTTGGTGCTGCAATCTTTTTTAAGGGCTGGCAAAAAACAAATCTTTCAATACTGGATTTAAACAACGGCCGGGAAAATACAACAATTCTAGAGGCATTGTATAGAAGAAGAAAGCTTAACAGAGGGCCTAAAATTGTTG
Source organism: Candidatus Gastranaerophilales bacterium (assembly GCA_944325075.1). Lineage (GTDB taxonomy): Bacteria > Cyanobacteriota > Vampirovibrionia > Gastranaerophilales > Gastranaerophilaceae > UBA1221. Next base: position 15,093 of record CALUYU010000028.1, on the reverse strand, counting down.
CGATTGGCGGCGGAACCGGTCTATCAATGCTTCTTAAGGGAATAAAACATATAACAAATAATATAACCGCAGTTGTAACGGTTGGCGATGACGGAGGGAGTTCCGGAAGATTACGTGAAGAAATGGGCGTACTGCCTCCGGGCGATATCCGTAACTGTATTGCGGCTTTAGCTGATGATGAAGATTTGGTAACAAAGTTATTTCAATATCGCTTTAAGTCAGGAGAAGGGCTTGAAGGACATAGTTTCGGAAACTTATTCTTAACTGCACTTTGCGCAATTACCGGAGATATGGTAAGAGCTGTTAAAGAGTCCTCAAATGTATTGTCAATACGCGGCAGAGTCTTACCTTCAACATTGGATGATATGAAACTTGTTGCGGAAATGGAAGATGGCCGGATAATCCGCGGAGAATCAAATATTCCTGAGGCTCATGGAAAAATTAAGAGGCTTTTTACGGATCCGAAAAATTGTAAGGCTTTAGACGAGGTAATTATAGCAATAAGAAATGCCGATTTAATAATTTTGGGCCCTGGCAGTTTGTATACAAGCGTTATTCCAAACTTACTTATTAACGAAATATCAAAAGAAGTTGTTGCCTCAGAGGCTAAGAAAATATATGTTTGTAATATAATGACGCAGCCTGGAGAAACGGATGGATATTCTGTTTCAGATCATATCAAAGCACTGATGAAACATGCCAACAGCAGAAAAGTTATTGATGCAGTACTTGTAAATGATTTTATGCCGTCAAATCTTGCTGATAAATATCGTATGGCTCACTCTTATCCGGTAAGAATTGATTACGAAAATATAAGAAAATTAGGTGTAAAAATATTTTCTAAAAAACTTATTGAAGATAGTAAAGAGGGGCTTGTAAGACACAGTTCCCACAGGGTTGCAAGGGCGTTGTATTACTGGTTTAGAAGAGAACAGAGAGAAGATAAACCTTCAATTTTTGTAAAGCATCACTCTTAATATAATAGGGACGCCGTATTATGGTAAAAAAAATAACAGTTAATACATTGAAAAAATATAAGCAGCAAAATGAAAAATTTTCAGTTTTAACTGCATATGACTGTTATACTGCTAAATACATAGATCAGGCCGGAATTGATATTATACTTGTAGGTGACAGCCTGGCGATGGTTGCTCTCGGGTATGAAAATACAAATTCAATCAGTGTGGAAGAAATGAGTATTTTTACAAAAGCAGTAGCCCGTGGAACCAGTCATGCGATGGTTGTTGCCGATATGCCGTTTTTAAGTTATCACGTTAGTATTGAAAATGCTGTTCAAAATTGCGGCACTATGATAAAAAACGGAGCAAACGGTGTTAAAATTGAAGGCGGTTCAGATTATATTATTTCAGTTATTCGGAGGCTCGTTCAAGTTGGCATACCAGTTATGGGTCACTTGGGCTTTACTCCTCAATTCCTTAATACTCTTGGAGGTTACAAAATTCAGGGTAAAAGTAAAGAGGCTGCTGATGAAATTTTAAATCAAGCTAAAAAACTTGAAGAAGCCGGTGTGTTCTCGATTGTTCTTGAGATGGTTCCGGAAGACTGCGGAAAATATGTGACTGAGAATATTTCTGTCCCGACAATTTCATGCGGGGCAGGAAGATATTGCGACGCTCAGGTTCTTGTAAGCGATGATGTGTTTGGAAAGTTTCCGGAATTTAAACCGAAATTTGCTCGCAAATACGGGGATATGCAATCTTTGATTTATGAGTGCGCTAAACAGTATAATGATGATGTGAAATCCGGAAGTTTTCCGTCAGAAGATGAGATTTTTTCAATTTGATTAGTGTTTAATATATTGTAAAGAAATGTAAAATTATACTTAAGAATTTATGACAGATTGCCGTTAATACTCATGGAAAATCATTTTGAAAGGATAGTTCCGACATGGGTTTATCAGCATCACAAGCAAAATTACTTTCAATAACTGCGAGATTATCTGATAATGAATTGCGCTCACAGACAATTACGAGCGCAAAAATGGCGCTGGCAAACCAGACTACAGAGGCCAGCAGAAACTATATTAATGCTCTTAATCAAACAAAATTCACATATTCTACATACGATCTTGATGGCAATAAGACATATGTACCTCTGACAGGTTCACAATTAACAACATATGGAGAGCTTAAAAATCAATATGGTATTATTAATACCAACGGTCAAATATTAGTTTCCGAAACAGATGCCGCTAATTACACATCAAGTGCTAATCTCAATGAATTTTTGACAAAATACGGAATAGAAAAAATAGATTCAGGTAAAACCCAAACGGTTACTAACCCTGAGTATGCAGATGCATATGAAGAATGGAAAATATTATATGATCAATGGATTGCTGATGAACCGCAGCAGTCCGATTATACAAAAGAAATTACCGGTACTGATACGGCTCTATACCAAACATTCATGGATGCCTCTGAAAGATGTTATAATGCTGCTATTGGAGGAAAAGCTTCATGTTATTTACATGTATTGACTCACATGATAGATTTGACTATAGAAGAAGGCGGTCTTTTCGGCTGGAATTTTGTTGGTTACCCTAAAGAAAAAACAACTTCTACTGGTGATACCGTTTTTATCGAAGATGCATTTGGCTCATATATTAATAGTGATGGTAAAACACCTAATATGCAAGCAGTATCAGATGCAATTAAGGATGGATATAACGGTAAAACGGTATATGCTGCCGAGGATCCGGATGACACCTTAACCGAGAACTCTTCAAAAGCAGAACAGCTTTTGAGTAATTATTATTATAATGAGGATGGTGAAAAAGTATTAAAAACTTTGGAACAAAAATGTATAGATCTGTATTATGTAGTTGAAAACTATGAAGCTCTTGGATTAAACTACAATAATGATTTGGTTCCGGCCTTACAATCATTCCAGCAGGATATGTCCCTGGCATTTACCCAGATTATTCCTGATGAAGAGGCATATAATAACGCATACGCTGAGTGGTCATTAAGAAAACCGACATTGGATGTTCCTCAAACGATTGAAGAGATAATATATGAATATAATGACGCTGAAAAAGCCCAGTGGTATGTAAACTTATGGCACAGAATGAATGGTCCTTCCGACGAAAAAGATGGTACTATTACAAATACCGAAATTACAACAACAGAAGAAAATGGGGAATATGTAACCACCCAAAATGAAACAACTTCCAAAAGATGGGATATTCTTGAAGACGGACTTATGAATAGTGCGGAATGGCTTAAGTATGCTCTTGAAAGCGGAACTGTAACATTAGAAAGAGTTAATTTTGCGGAAAATACGGAAGAGTCAGAAACCGGATTGCAAGACGCTGAATGGACTTCTATAATATATTCAAATGCAACTGATATATCAGAAGAAACAGATGAAGCGGCTATTGCGGTTGCAGAAGCCGAATATGAGCAAAGGACCAAAGAAATAGAAGCAAAAGATACTCAGTATGATAATATGCTGAAGCTTTTGGATACCGAACATTCTGCACTGCAAACAGAATACGAGTCTGTTAAAAGTGTAATTTCTAAAAATATAGAAAGAACTTTAAAAATTTATTCTGCTTAAAAAATAAATGTTAAATATTAATATTTTTATGCTATACTTTTTCTTATAAAGAAGAGGGCATAAAATGTTGTTACATAAAATATCAGATGTAAGAGAGCAGATAAAGGCCTGGAAGAAAACAGGATTAACAGTTGGGCTTGTTCCTACAATGGGAGCATTGCATGACGGACATAAAAGTTTAATAAAAAAAAGTGTTGAAAAATGTGAAAAGACTGTTGTTTCGGTTTTTGTAAATCCAATTCAGTTTTGTCCCGGTGAAGATTTGGACAAGTATCCGCGAACTCTTGAGGCAGATGAAAAATTATGTAATGACCTTGGTGCAGATATAGTATTTGCGCCGTCTCCTGCTGAAATGTACGGAGAAGGTCATATTCTGTCAAATGATTTTTTGACTTATGTTATTCCTCCGTTCTTTTATACAAACAAACTTTGTGGGAAATCAAGAGTCGGCCATTTTGATGGTGTTTGTACCGTTGTCAATAAATTATTTAATATTGTACAACCTGATTTTGCATTTTTTGGCAAGAAGGATATGCAGCAGTTAATAATTCTTAAAAAAATGGTTTTAGATTTAAATATTCCGGTACAAATTGTTGAATGCCCGATTGTTCGGGAACCAAGTGGTTTAGCGCTGAGCTCAAGGAACAAGTATCTTTCCGAAGAAGGTAAAAAAAATGCTCTTGCTATCAGCAGGCTTTTATTTAATATAAAATCATGTTATAATAATGGTATAAATGATATAAAAGCTTTGAGTGAGACTGTATATTCATTTTTAGACAATAATCATGCTCTTGAATATCTTGAGTTTAGGGATAGAAATAGTTTGGAAGAAAAAACTGTTGCTGATAACGATACCATTGTATTCATTGCAGATAGAGTTGAAAACGTAAGATTGATAGACAATATTGAATTAAGTTAAGAGGGTGTTATGGCTGTTGGAAAAGTTAAAAATTTGAATAGAATAAAAAAAGGTGTAAACATCTTATCTCAAATTTTTATGTTATTCCAAATATTATTTGTAATAATAGTATTGTTGTGTTCATTATTTTTATTTTTGGGGCTTCTGAAAAATCATGCATTGGATTTTCTCACTCCATTTATCACGTTTGCAAAAGGATTTGTACACACGGTGTTTGGAAGTTCCGTTAAGTCTTCACAGCCGGAGATTGATGGTGAAGTAGTTTTATTTATTTTAATTAATATATTTCTTGTATTTGTATTTGCACAGCTTAAACTTGCTTGTAAGAGATATAGTGAGATTGTTGATAAAAAAATAGTAGAGGAACGTATTAAAGAAGAAGAATCGTTCAACCGTGAACTTGAACTTGAACTTGAAAGGAACTTACTTGCACAGAAGAACTTCCTTTTAATTGTAAGAATTAAAGCGAAACCGATTGTTCGTGATTCGGTAAGATCTGCAATGGTTCCGAAAGAGGAAATTGAGAAGGCTAACAATGATGTTATGGCAAAATTCTTTGCAGAAATAAAAACTGTTCCGGGTTTGTCTTTTTCTAAAGACAATGATATTTTGTTAATATCATCAAACAAGTTTGAAATAATTGATACAGCTTTTATGAAAGTCTATGAAATTATAGATACATTAAAGTCTGATTACCGTGCACAGAAAATTCTATTAAGGTCAAGAATGGCTGTAGATGTTTATAAATCTAATGTTTCATTAAAGACTGTTTATGAAAATATAAGACCTTTAATAGATTTAAATGCTAATAATGAAATTCTTTGTTTTGGGAATTTTAATAACAGGTATAAACTTATTCAAAAGCCAAAATACAGAATTTATATTAAAGGCCAGTATGACATAAATGATCAAAGTGAAACAGTTTGGGCTTTAGTAAAGAATGTTTAAGCATATGCTTGATTTTTTAACTTGCTTTTGTTAGAATACTTCTTGTAAACCGCAGACAATTAGCTGGGGTTGGGTGCAAATTGGCACACTGTGAGTGAAGGCGGATCAAAACTTTAAATAGTTAGATGCCTGTAGGCTCGTTTGAAATACAGCAGAAGTCCAATTTTTGTATCTGATTTCATTAAATGTTCTTTGAACGGCTAATCGAGGTTACACAAGTCGATTTATAAATAAATGCGTGTGTAATATTTGCGGTTCTAAATATGTAAGAATTGCAAATTTTTTACTATTTAGAGACACAAAATAAGGTCGATAAAACGAAACAATTGTTTCGTATTAAGTACATTAAAGGAGCAAAAATGGCAACAAAAGCATTTAAATCAGAAAAGATAGATGCAATTAAAGAAAAAATAGAAAAGGCTCAGGTAGCAGTAATTACAGAGTATAAAGGTTACTCCGTTGAAGAGATTACAAAACTTAGACGTGAACTTCAAAAAGAAAACGGCGATTATATGGTAACTAAAAATACTTTGGCAAAAGTTGCTATAAAAGGAACAAAATATGAAGTTATGTCTGACTTGATGAAAGGACCGATTGCGATAGCATTTGGTTTTGAAGATCAGGTAAGCCCGGCCAAAATTGTATCTAACTTTATTAAAACATCTAAAAAAGGTGAAATTCTCGGTGCTGTGTTGGATGGAAACTTGTTATCAGCAGATGACGCAAAAGCATTGGCAAACCTTCCTTCAAAAGAAGAACTTTTTGCAAAAATGCTTGGATCTATCAATTCACCGGCTACCGGTATTACACTTGGTATCAACGCGGTTATGGCATCTCTTACACGTGCTATGGCTGCTGTTAGAGATCAAAAAGAAGCTGCATAACAGAGGGTTAGTATACTATCCGTTGCAGCTTAAGTATTAACATTGTACACAAATAAATAAAAATTAAAGGAGAAAAATAATGAGTAATGTAGAAACTATTTTAGAAGCAATTGAAAAATTGACTTTATTAGAAGCAGCAGAATTAGTAAAAGCTATGGAAGAAAAATTCGGTGTATCAGCAGCAGCTCCAGTTGCAGTTGCAGCAGCTCCGGCAGCTGGCGCAGCAGCTCCGGCAGCAGATGAAGCTACTGAAGTTAGCGTAATCTTGGCATCAGCAGGCGCTAATAAAATTGCTGTATTAAAAGAAGTTCGTGCTATTACCGGTCTTGGCTTGAAAGAAGCTAAAGATTTAGTTGATGGCGCTCCTAAACCGGTTAAAGAAGGTATCAAAAAAGAAGATGCTGAAGCTATCAAGAAACAACTTGAAGCTGCTGGTGCTACTGTTGAAATCAAGTAGTTTGTTTAGAGAAATATACAAGATAAAAACAGCCTTTAAGATTAAAGGCTGTTTTTATTTGACCCTTACACTTGATTTATGTTAGTATTTATTCATGAAAATTCTTTTAATAACAGACTTGTATCCGGTTAATAAAGAAGAAGTTACGACTCCGCGTACTCTTTATAATTTTGTTAAAGGCTGGAGAGATTTGGGGCATGAAGTTTTAATCTTGAAACCGAATTTTATGTTAAATTCCTTTTTAAGAGGAAAACCTTTTTATAAAACCGGATGGTATGATGATGTTTATAATGTTAATTATTTTATGCCTTTTTGGGGCGACATACATAACAAGCTTGATACATTTTATAAAAGAAATTTTCATCCTGATCTGGTCATTGCACATATGCCGTCGGGAATTTTGTTTGCGGACAAGCTAAATGTTCCATTTGTAGCTGGGGTGCACTGCTCAGACATAGAAGTTTTGACTAATCCTATATATAAAATTCATTTTAAGAAACGGCTTGAGCAGGCATTATATAGGGCAAAAGCAATTGCCTGCAGGTCTGAAGTCCTTAAACACAGATTTCTGCATTATTATCCGGAATTTAGAAGTAAGACTTTTTCCGCTCCGTCAGGTATAGATGAAGAATATATTATAAAGGACTTTTCTCGTGATATAAGGCCAAATAAACTAAAAGTTGTTACTTGTGCCAATTTTAAGAAAAGAAAAAATATAGATAAAGTTATTTTGGGGTTAAAAGATTTTGCTGGAATAGAACTCACAGTTATAGGTGACGGGCATGGTAAGAAAGCCCTTCAAAAATTAGACCGGAATGTAAAATTTACCGGCAGAATTTCGCACGATAAAGTTTTGAAGATAATGCGAGAGAGTGATGTTTTTATTTTGCCAAGTGAGAACGAAACATTTGGTATGGTTTATTTAGAAGCAATGGCAAGCGGATGTATAACTATTTGTAAGGAACATGACGGGATTGACGGAATTATAAAAACAAGTTTGAACGGTTTTACCGTAAAGCCTACTCCGGAAGATATAAGAGAGTTGTTTACGCTGATTACAAATTCTAAAGTAGAAATTTTACGCTGGCTAAGGAAACAATCTTTAGATACTGCCAGACAATATACCCAGCTTAAATGTTGTAATGATTATTTAAAAAATGTTACATACTTAAGTTTTAATTAATTTTTATTTTGTTCTTTAAGCTTTATTTCGGACGGGCCTCTATTGTAAAATGGAGGTATTTTATAAATATAGACATACCTATATGGCTATTTTTAAGCCTATTAATAATATAAGGCTTTTAAATGTCTTATATAAATTTAAGATAAAGATTATAATTAATAAAAAAGGAAGGGATATGGGCTATATAAAAAAAGAATTTGGTAAAAATTTGAGAGTAGTAAGAACTGCACGTAAGCTTACACAAGGGGCTCTTGCCGATATGGTTGGCATTGACCAAAAGCAGTTATCAAGAATTGAAAATGGAGATAGTTTTGCAACGGCAGAGACAATTGAAAAATTATGTCATTATCTTGATGTTCCTGTCGGAGTATTATTTAATATCCAGCCGGTTGAAATACCTAAAGATGAAAATGCAATGATAGCCCTTGCAGATTATAAGAAAAATTTTGATCAATTAAGTAAGGAATTTGCAAAAGTTTCTCTAAATTCTAATACAACAGAGTTTGTTTGTCTTGCTATGCTGGCATTAGAAAATCATGAGGCGCGGAAAAGACTTAAATCTATATTGCACGGAATGGATTTAATGGTTCAGCCTGCTTCAAGGGTAAAAGCTGATTATTAAATTTTATTACCTTGCTTTTTGGTTATTTTTATCCTAAGATTGTCCCGGGAAATAAGGGAGAGATTGTTATGGACGAGAATTGTATTTTTTGTAAAATTATTCGTGGAGATTTTAATACAGAATTTGTTTATGAAAATGAGCATTTAGTGGTTTTTAAAGATATTCATCCTAAAGCTCCGGTTCATCTGCTTGTTGTTCCAAGAAAGCACTATGCATCTTTAAACGAAGTTGATGATAAATTGCTCCTTGGTGAATTGATGATGGGCGTAAGAGAAGTAACAAAGAAGATAGGCTTAAAATCATACAGAGTACAGATAAATACCGGGAAAGAAGCCGGGCAGGAAGTTTTCCATCTTCATATCCACATATTGGGATCATAGCTTGGAGAAATATTCAACAGCTTGATCAGCCCGAACGAAATTTACATCGGAAAACTTTAGCTGTAAATCTTTGATAATGTTGTAGTATGCATCGTTAACTATGACATGTTTTATGCCGTCTTCAGTAATTAATTTTCCTTTTTCACCAACAAGAATAAATGATCCGTCATAATAGGCATGCCCTCCTGTGCCGATGCCCGCTCCTATTCCCTTTGGGGCTGCTAGAGGTGCTGTATGGAACGCTCTTGTATTATCAATTCCGTTTGCCAGGAGATTATTTAACTGCTTAAGCTGATCGGTTATACTAAGCTTGGCCAGGCCGTGGGCGTCGAATTTAGAACCGACTTCCGGTGAAAGGCGGCTTAAATAAATAATAGCATCTTCATTTGCCCCTGTCGGAATTTTTATATTCGGGAAAGCTTTTTTGTATAATGCCTGAATTTCAAAATCGGTAAAACCTTTCCCGGAAGAACTTTTGTCAAGAAGTTTACAAACCTCCTGCAAATCTTTTCCGTCAAACTTTGAGAAATTTCTCAGCTTTTGTTCAGAGATTGCCTCAAGAATGTATGGATTTTTTAGATCAAATTTAAGATTATTCGGCATTCTTGATACCCCCTGGCTTGAAAGCGGGTAAGCCTTTTTTACAGCATTCCAGATTGCTGCTCCGATTTTCATAATATAATTTTCCCCTTTTATTATTATAAAAAAATTTTACTAAAAAAAATTGCTATTTATGATATAATTTGAAACAAATAAGGAGAAAGCAATTATGAAAAATGGAGTAGCAAACGGATATTATCATGAAATCACCCCGGCAGGTTTCGGGATAGCAATAAAAGCCGGAAAGGTTTTATTTTCGAAACAGTCAGAATTTCAAAAAGTTGAAATATTTGAGAGTGAAAGCAGCCTGGGGCGTGTACTAACAATTGATGATTTGATGATGACAACAGAAGGAGATGAATATCATTACCATGAAATGATTTCACATATTCCTATGATAAATCATAAGAATCCGGAATCTGTCCTTGTAATAGGCGGCGGTGACGGCGGCACAGTAAGAGAAGTTTTGAAACATAAAACCGTAAAGCGTGTTGTTTTATGCGAAATTGACGGTATGGTAATAGAAGCATGCAAAGAATTTTTGCCGACTATTTCTTGCGGCCTTGATGACCCTAAAGTTGAAATTCTTGTTCAGGACGCTATTGAATATATAAAAGATAAGAAGAATGAATTTGATGTTGTTCTTATTGATTCCACGGATCCTTTGGGGCCGGGGGAAGGGCTTTTCACTGAAGAATTTTATACAAATGTAAAAAATTCATTAAAAGAAGGCGGAATTGTTGTGGCCCAGTCAGAGTCGCCTTTTGTAAATAAAGAAGAAATTAGAAAAATGTATACTTTGCTTAAAAAGGTTTTTCCGATTTGCGAAACTTATACATCAAATATTCCGACATATCCTGGCGGGTATTGGGCATGGGCTTTTTGTTCAGAGACCGTAAAACCTCTTTCTTATTTTGACGATGAGAGATGTGAGGAAATTACGAAAACGTGCAAAATTTATAATAAAGATTATCATATGGCGCGATTTGCTCTGCCGAATTATCTGCAACAATTATTATAAGCTTTATAATATATAAAACTAAAGGGGATTTAAATGTCTATAATTATAATGATATTGTTACTAAGTGTACTAATACTTGTGCATGAAGCCGGGCATTTTCTTGCGGCCAAAATGTTTGGGATGCGGGTTTCAAAGTTTGGGTTTGGTCTTCCTATCGGCCCGACACTATGGCAGAAGAAGGTCGGTGATTTGGAAATTTTGGTACATGCATTTTTGCTGGGCGGATATGTAGCATTTCCTGATGATGATAAGGATTTGGATCTGCCGGAGGATTCTCCTGACAGATTTATGAACAGGCCTATTTATCAGAGATTTGTTGTAGTTTCAGCCGGTGTATTTGCAAATATTGTATGTGCATTTGTGTTTGTCGTTCTAACGGCTGCTATTTGGGGCCAAATGCCTTCCGGTAAGTATGATGTTTTTGTTAAAGATATTGTTGCCCCAAAAGAGGAATCTATTTGGACTTCAGGCATGGAAAAAGGGGACAAGATTATTGAGGTTAACGGTTCCAAAATCACAACTCCTACCGCTATAGTTACTTTAGTTCAGTTAAGTAAGAAAAATGATACCAAAGTCTTTGAAACAAGTGTAAATGATAATTATAACCGTCTTAAATCCCTTAACCCGGCATTTACCAGGGATGAGGTAATTCCTAAAGATGTAATTATTAAATTACCTGAATCTGTTCCTGAACCAATGTTGCAGTTAAATGATAATATTCTTATCGGATTGGAGAAATTTAAAGATCCACGTCTTACATTGAATTCCCAGCAGACATCTTTGCGTGATAAGATTGCCGGAAAATCAATGATTATATCTGACGGAACTTTGACACTTAACAATTTGGCATATGCGATGTCTGATAGCGTTTCTCCTGTTAATATTGTTGTAGAAAGAGACGGCAAAAGAGTTGCACTAAACCCTATATATCCTAATAATTCCGGTTTAATAGGAATTCAGATGGAAGTAAAAGAGATAGTTATTCCTACAAAAGGAGTTAAAGCTGTTGTAAAAACCAGTGTTAAATACCTTTGGGATCAGACAACATTACTTTTATACGGTTTATACCAAATTTTTGCCGGAAAAATTCCTCTTAGTGATTTGCACGGAATAATTGCAATTACCAAAGTTGGCGGAGATGTTATAAACTCAAGCGGCTTTTTCTCTGGATTACTGCTTACTGCTATAATCTCACTGGATTTGGCCATTGTAAACTTCCTTCCTATTCCGGCATTGGATGGCGGGCATGTGCTGTTTCTGATTATAGAGAAAATTCGCGGCAGGAGACTGGATGACGAAACCGTTGATAAAATTGGAACTTTTTGTTTTCTATTGTTGATAGCGTTAATGATATTAGTTTGTTTTAACGATGTATATGCGCTTATTATGAAAAAATTATAGAATTTTTTCAAGTTAAATAAAAAACATCAGGAATGAGAATTTGTCCTGATGTTTTTTGTTGTTAATTTAACTCTTCAATAATTTTTAGAATTAAGTTTTTAAATGAACTTTTAATTTTTCCTGCTGTTTCAATAACTTCTTTATGAGAAAGAGCAGAGCCGCCGGTTGAGCTTGCAGTATTAGAAATACAGCTTATGCCGAGCACATTCATTCCGCAGTAATTTGCTACAATGGCTTCCGGAACAGTAGACATTCCGACTGCATCAGCTCCGAGTGTTCTTGCCATATGGATTTCTGCCGGAGTTTCATATGACGGGCCGGAATTTGCCAGGTATACACCTTTTTTAACATGAATTTGTAATTCATTTGCACAGTGTTCTGCAAGAGAAATCAGGCTTTTCTTATAAACCTCAGTCATGTCCGGGAATCTTTCACCTAGAGTTTCATCATTTTCACCTATTAATGGATTAGTCCCCATGCAGTTAATATGATCAGTAATAAGCATTAAATCTCCAGGTGAAAATGTTTCATTAACACCGCCGGCTGCATTGGTTAAAATTAATATTTTAACTCCAAGTTTTTTCATAACCTTAACCGGATAAGTTACTTCCTGAATGGAATGTCCTTCATAAAAATGGTTTCTGCCTTGCATCATTACCACTTGTCTTCCGGCTATATCTGAAAAAACAAGCCGGCCTTTATGGCCCTTTACTGTAGACTTAATAAAATTAGGAATATCGTTATAAGGGATAGCAATTTCGCAGTATTCATCCGCGAGTTCTCCGAGGCCGGAACCGAGTATAATCCCGATTTCAGGCTGCTGCCCGCTAATTTTTTCCTGAATAAATTTAATTGTCTCTTCCATAATAACCCCTTATCAACTTAATTTTACAAAAAAACACAAGAGAGCTTAGTTTATTCCCTCTTGTGTTTTAATAAAAATCATCTTAACCGACAAGTCTGTTATCGTCGGCTTCGGAAGCTTTAACCATAATAGCATGTTCTACCGGATTTTCTCTTGTATAGCCGGTTTCAAAATTTTCTTCAAATGCAAAATCGTCATGAGCCTTTTTAGCCTGATTTTCATCAACAAGTTTTTTAGCTAATTCAGCGATTTCGTAAACAAGCTGGTATCTGTTATCTGTATTTTCGTTAAGTTCCCATGCTACTTTTATAATTTGCTCCATTGTAAACCTCACATTTCTATTCTTTGTTTATTTCCATAATATAATATAAAAATTTTTTTCGCAAGTAGTAAAAATAATTATGTGTTTATGTAATAATGAAGGTATGAATTCAAGAGAGAAAATCCGTTTATATTTTGCATTGGAAGTTATTATCTGGCTTTTAGTGATCTTGTTGAGTGTAGGGGCTATTCGTTTTTATAGCATAAAAAAGCAGAATGAGCTTAAGACATATCAGATTTTTATGCAGGATATAGACGGATTAATTGAGGGATCACCGGTAAGAATGATGGGGGTGCCGATAGGTTATATAAAAACGATTAATATCGTGCAGGATCATGTTTATGTAAAATTTGTGTTGACAAATAAAAGTATACTTCTTCCTAAAGGTGTTATTGCTACCGTTGAATTCAATGGGATGGCCGGATCCAAATCATTGGAATTGTATCCGCCAGATGATGTTTCAAAAGCAGAGGGAAATCTTATATCCATAAAGCGTACAAACCGGCTTGGGAATGCTTTAGGTTTGCTTGATGATATGTTTGCAAAACTTGGGGCAATACTGGTCAGATGTGCAGTTTTTTCGGACTTTATAATGGACACTTTCCCTCATGATGATTCTGTTGTAAATGATCCGGTCGCGGACGCTGACAGATCAATAAATGTTATTAATGTTTTCATAAATAACCTGAATAAAAGGCGTATTGATTTAAAAGAATTGATGCACCCAAAAACAAAACTTAGAACAAATGAAGAGGAGGTGACTTCTGATGAACAAGAATAATATACGTGTAATTTCCAATCCTGTTGTGCTGCAAAATCTTTGTACTATGAGGAATAAAGATACTGACAGCCAGGGAGTTAGAATTGCAACAAGAAAAATTACAAGATGCCTTCTCTATGAAGCCGCAAAAAACCTGCCGCTTGTTGATAAAGAAGTTACTACACCTCTTGCAACATTTACTGCAAAGACTGTTGATCCTGATATAAATGTGATTATATCCCCAATTTTACGTGCAGGCTTAATATTTACGGATGAAGCGATAGATATTCTTCCGCAAGCTTGCATAAGACATATCGGGATGTACAGAGATGAAAAAACTTTAAAGCCTATATGGTATTACAACAAAGTTCCTATGGAGGCAGAAAATCCTGAGAAATTTTATGTATATATAACTGATCCAATGCTTGCCACCGGAAACTCTTTATTGGAAGCAATAAAGCTTTATGCGGATAAAGGTATTCCGATAAGTAATATAAAGTGTATCTGTATAATTGCAGCTCCGGAAGGGCTTGAAAATATTCAAAAGCATTTCCCGGATATTGAAATTATTACTGCTGCAATTGACGAAAGATTAAACGATAAAGGCTATATTGTTCCGGGCATGGGAGATGCCGGAGACAGAATTTTTAATACGTAATTCTTTAGCACAAAGCGGATTTTCGGCAGGGTGAACAAAGATAATGTAGGTTGGGGTTTCTACCCCAACAAAAATAAAGAAATTCAAAAAACAACCAACTGTCATCCTGAACTTGTTTCAGGATCTAGCCGCCGTTAAAAATATTCAGTCATCTGCACACAAAAAACTAATGTTGGGCTGAAAGCCCAACCTACTTTGGTTTTAATATTATTTCTATGCGTTTCAGACAGCGCAGCGTTATTAAGAAGTGCCTCAGGCACCACTTTTTCTTTTTGAAGGCAGGCAAAAAGAAAAAGTGAACCGAAAAAGAAAAACTAGCTATATACCTTCACCGCCTAAGGCGGTGATAAGCCCAAAAGAAAGACAGAAATGCTAACGCATTTCCACGTTAAGTCTCACTATTGCGCTCATTCCATTCGCGCACGTTCGCCAATCGTTAAATGTAGGTTGGGCTTTCAGCCCAACAACATAAACAATTCCCATTGCATCCC
>CALUYU010000027.1 GCA_944325075.1 Candidatus Gastranaerophilales bacterium | reverse complement strand
TTTTTTGCCTACTTTTTTCTTTTAGCCAAAGAAAAAAGTAGGTTTGCAAGGGGGGGAAATATAATTTCAATGTTGGGGTAGAAACCCCAACCTACATTGGTTTTAATATTATTTCTACGCGTCTCAGAAAGCGCAGCGTTATTATGAAGTGCCTCTGGCACCACTTTTTCTTTTTGCCTGCCTTCAAAAAGAAAAAGTGAACAAAAAATTAATAGAAATTAATAAATTAGAATAGAAAAATTTGTATATGATATAATATAAAAACCGGATTGTTTAATCACTTTAAATGCCGCACGACGTGAAAAGATTCAATTAACAAAAACCCTAAAAGTCAAGCCGACAACAGCCGTTAGCGAAAAAACAAACCGGCAATATAAAAATCAAAAATAACAAAACGAAAGAGAGAACAACAAATATGTCTAAAAACCCAAATATAGCAATTCTTGGAGCAACCGGAGTTGTCGGAAGAGAAATCCTGAAGATTATGGACGAATTAAAAGTTCCGTATAACGGAATAAAATTTTTGTCAAGCGCAAGAAGTGCAGGATCTGAGATTGAATTTCAGGGCAAAACCTATATAGTTGAAGAAGCAAAACCGGAAAGTTTTGACGGGATAAACATTGTCCTTGCCTCGGCAGGGGCCTCAACATCAAAAAAGTTTGCTCCGGAAATAGTAAAAAGAGGCGGTGTTTTAATTGATAATTCCAGCGCTTTCAGAATGGAAGAAGATGTGCCGCTTGTCATAGCCGGTGTAAACGATGAAGATTTGAAAAAGCATAAAGGAATTATTGCAAATCCGAACTGTTCCACTTCTCAGTTAATGCTTGTTCTAAAACCATTGCATGAAAAAGCAATGATTAAAAGACTGATTGTCTCAACTTATCAGGCTGTATCAGGAGCAGGACTTGCAGCAATAAACGAGCTTACAGATGACACAAAAGCGCGGATTGAAAACAGAGAGTTTGAAAACAAGGCGTTTAAAAAACCAATTTCGTTTAATGTAATTCCGCAGATAGATGTATTTACCGAAAATGGTTACACAAAAGAAGAAATGAAGGTCGTTAATGAGACAAAAAAAATTCTTCACCTTCCAAATGACCTGCCTATTTCGTGCACAGCAGCAAGGGTTCCGGTATACAACGGACATTCGGAAGCTGTAGATATAGAGTTTGAAAAATCAATTATCCCCGATGAAGCAAGAGAAATTCTTTCACAATCATTCGGGCTCAAAGTTATTGACGACCCTGAAAACTTTGATTATCCGACGACAAGAGACGCCTCAGGAGTTGACCCGGTGTTTGTCGGAAGAATAAGAAAAAATCTTGCTTTTAATAACGGACTTTCGCTATGGTGTGTTGCTGATAACCTTAGAATTGGCGCGGCCTTAAATACTGTTAGACTTTGCAAAAAAGTTATTGAAATGGATTTATTTTAGTTTAAATATCTTAACAAATTTAAAAATTTAATCAATTTATATTGTTCACCTGACTTATATAATTCAAAAAAGGAGCAACCAGGTGAACAATATTTGTAAAGGGAATATATCTGCAAAATATCTGACAAAATTAACAAACAGGATTAAAACGCGTTTTGATGACATATCCGAAGAAATAATACGAGAAAGGCAATTACGTCATGAGCAGCAATTGAAAAATCTTTCCCGGGAATATTTCAGCCAAAATACTTTCAAAGAAACAGTTGTTGGGAATAATTATAAAATTTCAGAAAAATATCCCGAGCTTGCAAAAAAATTACTTATAAATGCTTAATAAAACTTAAAAAAGCTGTTAAATTAAAGCAATAAATTCCCACTCAAAATCTTTATATAAATAAGGGAATTTAATTAGGGGGATAAATTATGGAAGACAAAAAAATTGAAACAATTGTAAAAAATTCAGGCAAAAAAATCAGTTTTTTAGAATGGTTGTTTTTGAAAAACCAGCACAAAATTTCTCTGGAATTTCCAAGAACATCATTTGATTACCTGAATGATACATTGCAAACAACATAATAACGTTGCTTAAATGGTTCCAATCAAAAATCCGCTTTTTTAAAGAGCGGATTTTTTAATGAAAAAATTTGAATAATTCCGTTACTTTTTGTTAAAAAGAATATACATTATGCTTTCTTTTTGATAAAATAATGGCATTAAGATATTAAGGATGTGTTAATGGGAAATCTTCTGAGAAGAGAAAATGTTGTGCAGCTTGTTGATAAATTGCACAAAGAAGGGAAAACAGTAGTCGCAACTAACGGCTGTTTTGATATTTTGCACGTAGGTCATGTAAGATATCTGCAAAAAACAAAAAGTTTTGCTGATGTGCTTATTGTTCTGCTAAATTCAGACAAATCGGTAAAAAGTATCAAGGGGCCTGCAAGACCAATAAATAACGAAAATGACCGCGCAGAAATATTATGCGCACTTTCTTGCGTGGATTACGTTGTACTTTTTGACGAAGACAGCCCGCGGAATCTTCTGGATGAAATGAAGCCAGATGTTTACACAAAAGGCGCTGATTACACAATGGAAACCCTGCCGGAAGCAGATATTATGAAAAAAAATAATACAAAAGTTGAGTTTATAAGTTTTGTTGAAGGGAAGTCAACAACAAATATCATAAATAAAATAAATAATTAAAAACATGATTTCTCTTCAAAATTTAAATTGAAAACAGCGATTACATTAATATAAAAAGGAGTATCAAATGAAATCTTTTACAGTAGAAGAAATTACAAACATCACAGGCGGTATGCTCACAAAAGTAAATGATGTAAAAATTGAACATATTGCGCCTCCGCTTCTTGCCGATGAGAATACTCTGGCTTTAGCATTAGGAGAAGATGAAATTGCAAACCTAGCAAAATCACATGCTAAGGCAGCTCTTGTACCTTTGGGAGTACAAATAGACGGGCTTACAACAATTGAAGTTGAAAGACCGCGTCTTGCAATGATGAAACTGCTCAATCTTTTCTATACACCTCCAAGAGTAAATGAAGGTGTTCACCCAACAGCAGTAGTAGATCCAAGTGCAACTTTAGGGGAAAATGTTCAAGTCGGACCAAATGTTGTAATTTCCCACGATGCGGTAATTGGCGATAATACCAAAATTCTTGCCAACTCATATATAGGCGGCGGGGCTAAGCTAGGGAAAAATTGCTTAATCCATCCGGGCGTAAATATCGGAGACCGCGTTGAAGTAGGAAATGATGTAATTCTTCATCACGGGGTTTCATTAGGCGCCGACGGGTTTAGTTTTGTTACAGAAAATCCGGACAACATCGAACAAGCCAGAAAAGAAGGTTCTATCAAAGAAGAAAATACTAAACACGTTATTTTCAAAATTCCTTCTATTGGTTCTGTCACAATTGGCAACAATGTTGAAATCGGAGCTAACACAACAATAGACCGCGGGACTATTGAAAACACAACAATCGGTGATAACACTAAGATTGACGACCTTGTTATGATTGGGCATAACTGTCGTATAGGGAAAGGATGTTTAATTGTATCTCAGGTAGGGATTGCAGGCAGTTGCGTTATTGGTGACCGTGTTGTTATTGCAGGCCAGGCAGGCCTTGCGGATCATATCGAAATCGGTTCGGATACAATCATCACCGCAAAAGCAGGCGTTACAAAATCTTTCCCTGAAAAATCAATCATTGTTGGTATTCCTGCTGTTCCGAGAAAAGAATTTATTAAGCAGCTTAAAACAATGAAAGATGCTCAGGAAATCTTTGCCAAATTCAGAAAACTTGAGCCGATGCTTGATGCATTTGTAGAAGAACATAACTCTTAATTTAAAAAAGATATAAAAGGAAAATGGTTACACTAAAAAAAGAAGTATCTATAACCGGCAATGGTTTAATGAAAAACAAGCCTTGCACAATTAAATTCAGACCTTCTGATTCAGGGAAAATTCGATACCTTATCGGCGGAGAAGAGTTTGAGGCTAAAGCAGAAAATGTTCTTTCAACGGAACACTGTGTTGTCCTTGGTAAAAACAAGGCAAAAATGATGCTGACAGAACATTTAACCGCGGCGCTGGCATTTTGCGGGATTGATTCTCTGGACATAATCCCTGATGAAGGAGAAGTTCCTGCTCTTGACGGAAGTTCAAAGGAATGGGTTAAACTTTTCAAAAATGCCGGAATTGATAAACCGTTTTTCTATAAGCCTAAATATTACACGGTATCGGAACCGGTTTATTATCTTAACGGAAAAACAAGCCTCGTAATATTACCGGCCGATGAGTTGTTTATCTCTTATGCAGTAAATTACGACCATCCGGATCTTAAAAGCTGCTTTATTAATTATAATCCTAAAAATCAGCAGGAAATAATTGAAGCAAGAACGTTTGGGTTTTATAAGGATCTGAAAAAGTTCCAAATGCTTGGTTTTGCGCAGGGTGTAACCATAGAAAACACCGTAGGCTTAACAGACACCGGCTACACAACAGAACTCCGATCAGAAAAAGAACCGGCAAAACATAAAATGCTTGACCTGATAGGAGATTTATATTTAACCGGGGTAAATCCTCTTAATATGAAATGCCAGATACTTGCGAAAGAAGCCGGACACGCCGTGCATATTAAAACAGCTAAAATGTTAAAAGATAAGTTAATCGAATGTAAATAAAAGTAAGGAGAGAAAAAATGACCGAAGAACAAGTTTTAAACTTTGACATTATGCAAATTATGGAAATGATTCCGCATAGATATCCGTTTCTTTTAGTAGACCGGATTACCGAATGTGTTCCGGGCAAATATGCCAAAGGATACAAAAATATGACAATGAATGAAGGATTTTTCCAAGGACATTTTCCTAACAATCCAATCATGCCGGGAGTATTGCAATTAGAAGCGCTTGCGCAGTGTTCCGCACCGGTATTAATGACAATGCCTGAATTTAAAGGGAAGTTAACATTATATGCAGGAGTTGATGGTGTTAGATTTAAAAACATCGTAAGACCTGGTGACAGATTTGATATGGAAATTGAACTTGTAAAAGTTAAAGGCCCTATCTGCAAAGCCCACGGTACCGGAAGGGTAGACGGAAAAGTTTGTGTAGAAGCTGATATGACTTTTGCGTTAAAATAAACAATTTATATAATATTGTAAATTTTAATCCCGAGGTTATATAAGACCGCGGGATTTTTTATACGAACATCCCCCCCTGCCAGGTTAACCTTCTTGAATAATTTATGTAAAAAAGAATGTAATTTTCTTGCCTTGTAAAAACAGATATAGTAAAATAATATTATCAGATTTGAGGAGATAGTATAGAATGCCGGAATTAGCCCGCAAATATGAAGAACGTTATTACTATTACGAAAATGTCCGCCAAAACTGCACAGCGGTTCCTGTAAAAAGGTATCCCCACGCTCCAAAACCGGTTGTGAGAAGATATAAAAGCAGAGAACCGCATAGAAACTCTGCAAAAATAAAACGTAATGACAGAATTTCAAGAATTGTGTCTGTTTCGGTAATGCTTCTTTTGGGAGTATTTGTGCTGCCAATCGGGTTTAAAAATATTGCCGGCTCAATGTTTACAAAATCGCCATACCCGTCTTTGAAAACCGATTATAAAAAACTTCTGTTCCCAACACAAAATTATGTAAACAACCATTTATTTTTAAATGAACTTTCATTAAATGGAGCAGAAACAAAAAAACCGGCAATGACTGAGTTAAATATTGGAGAAGAGTTAACCGGGTTGGAAAATCAAATCAAAAATATTCTTCCGATGTACCCTTCAATACATCCGTCTGTATTTGTGTGGGATTATGATACAGGAAATTACGTTGATATAAACGGATCGGAACTATTCTCAGCTGCAAGTATTATTAAAATTCCGGTTCTTTTACAACTGTTTAAATCTATTGAAAGTAAACAGGTATCTCTGTATGATGAGATGATACTTACAGATTACTACAGGGCCTCAGGCTCCGGAAATCTTCAGTTTAAAGCAGAAAATTCCAGATATTCACTGGATACTCTTGCAAGAATAATGATTACTGATTCAGATAACTCAGCAACAAATATGCTTATGTCCAAAATTGGTTCAATGACAGATGTTAACCAGGGGATAAGAGATTGGGGACTGAAACAAACCCATGTAAAAACTTGGCTTCCGGATTTAGAGGGAACAAATCATACAACTGCAAGAGATCTTGCCAGAATGCTATATAATATAGAAAATCCTAAATTTTTAACAGCAGAATCCCGTGAAAAAATATTTGATTACATGGGACATGTAAAAAATACAAGGCTTATCCAGGCCGGACTTGGTAACGGAGCTTCATTCCTGCATAAAACCGGGGATATTGGTAAAATGCTTGGAGATGCCGGTATTGTCTATGCCCCTAACGGGAAAAAATATATCGTTGTAATTCTGGCAAACAGACCTTATAACTCTCCGGCCGGAAAAGATTTCATTGTAAATGCTTCTAAAATAATTTACAATTATATGACGAATATTTAAGCTATTTCCCGATAATCGGATTATGGGTATTTTCGTAAAACATATAGTTCAGCTTATAAGAACTTTTGTTCTCTCTTAGTGTTGTTGACAGAGTATCGTAAAGCCTAAACCCATAATTATTAAGGAATCTGTTAGACATACTGCATTCCAAATGATATGGAGCTTTTCCTCTTCCCGGGTAAAAAGCCTCCTTTTCCATTCCCAAATAAGTACACCGGACTCCGTCAACAGGCGAATAATATGGGCCTCTGTTTTCATTTACAAAAGTTGAGGTAACTTGTCTGTTATCCAGATTTATCAAAATATTATAATCAAATAAGTTTATTTTATCCATTTCCTCAGCCTGAGCAAAATCAATCTTATACCCTTCAAATTCCAGAAGTTTTATAATCAGCAAATTCTCGCTGTTGCTGCCAAAATATAAAATTTTATTTCTTTTATCAAAATGTCTTATCCGGTCTTCCATTTTGCACATCTCGTTAAGTATAACATTATCTTTAGGAATTTCCTTGAAAAATAAAGAGCATTTCGCAATATTTCTGACATCATGAACAGAGGCCCCGTTTTTAAAATAACCGACAATTTTGACAACAGGCCGTGCCCATAAATGTGTCGATATCAGCAATAAGCCGAAAAGTGCAAAAAAAGTAATTATAAATTTAACAATATTGGCCTTTTTGATGTAAGAATAAGCAAGAACCGGGGCCGCAACAATACAAAATGAAGTTAAAAACCTTATGCTGTATGCCATATAAACAATTTCAAAAGACATAACAATAATTGCGCCAAGTAAAATATATCCAAAAGAGGCAATGATTAAATCACGTTTTTTCCGTGAAAAAAGCGGAATACAAAGTGATTTAATCCAGCACGGTAAGTATACCAGAAACCCCAATATACTCATCCCCATTAAAGGTTCCAGTAAAGATCTGTTTAGCTCGTCTGTAGATTTATTATGCAAACCGTCGGGAATGTACCCGAGTCCTAAAGCGGCTAAAACGGAATTTTTCAAATTAAGAAGGTGTATTCCCAAAGTATCATTCCACTTAAAACCGGTAAAGTCAAAGAACAAAAATAAATGTTTTATAAACCCGGCAAACATTCCTTTTATACCATACAGATTTTTATGGGTATCTATAAAAGACTGCGGCCCAAGAATATTTCCAAAATCGATAAAATTTAATACATAATTATAAGAAGCAAACAATACAAAATTTATAACCCCAAACCCTAAAAACCAAACAATAGGTTTATAAAAGTCTTTTTGTTTATAAGAATAAGCCATCCATAACATCCAAAGTCCAACCGGCAAAACAAGCATTAAAGCAGGAGTTTTTGTTCCTATAGCCAGCGCATAAGCAAGAGCGGAAAAATATAGTGTAGAAATTTTGGAATTTTTAAGGGCATTCCAGAATAAATATATACTTGCCAAAACAAGCCCCGCAATAATAACATCTGTTTCCGTCCCAGAAATTTGAACAATTACAGATGGAAAAGATGAAAGCAAAAAAAGTGTCCATAACTTTCTTCTTTCATTTAAGCCTATATTGTTCATAATTCCGTATAAAGACAGCAGAGACATAATAAATCCTACAAAAGGGAAAATCCCAAGCCATAACTGCTTTTTCAAAAATACAAACAGCCATGAGTATAATATTTCGGAATTTATAGGCATTGGTAAATTTCTTACATCTCCAATCGGAAAATGATTAAGATTTTTGTTACAAACCCAAACAACACTTCTTAAAACATGATAAGCCTCCGCATCGGGATTAACAACAGGCATAAAGCTTATCAGGAATAAAGTAACGCCGCACATAAATAAAAATGAAAGTCCGAGAACCAGCAAAAATTTATCAGACTTCAAAGTAAAAAACAATTTTTTAAAGTATGGTTTAAAATTAAATTGAAACCCCGGACATCCTTTTTTGTACCAAATCCGGCCCGCAATCAATGACGAGACCAGATTGAGAATTAATATTCCCGGCGCGGAAATCAGGGAGAATAGTGACAGTAATTCAATAATCCCGACAAGATTTGCAAACATTATTATGAAAAACAATAATATACATTTAATAAATTCTTTGTTTTCAAACACTGAAGTTACAAAAAATGCCGTTAGCGCGGTCAAAAATAACGATATAAAAAATAAAATCATTCTCCCTCATCCTTACATTAAGATTATTTTCCATATAAATAGTACCAACAGTAAAATTTTTTTGCAACAAAAAGGTTTACAAAAAAAATAATTTCATTTATAATAAATGAGCTATGATAAAAAGATTTGAATACCGACGTATAGAAAGTAAAACCAAAGGCTTGTTTATAAAATGAGACAATTACTTATTTATGTCAATAAAAAATAAAATCATAAACAAGGCCTTTTGAACAAAAAGGCCTTCTCTTTTGTTAAAAAACATTAAAAATTAATTATCAATTAGCAATTAAAAAAATTCAGAAGTATTAAAAGAAATGAAAGGTTAGTATGATGAAAAAAAATTTCCGACGAAACTCAATTATAAAGGCGAATGCCCCAATCGTCAAATTAATGAACTTAATTTGGGGCTTGTAGTAGATAATTGAGTAAGGGTTAAGTGCCCTTTGGAAAGGTAATATAATGATTTCCCCAATAACAGCAAGCAAAATTTTTTCAACATTAGGTAATACAGATTCTTTGGTTCCAATGGCAATCAAAGATACCGCGAACAGTTTAGGTCTGACGGCCGGATCATATATAACAGGAAAAGATGCAGAAAGTCAGGATAGGTTTATAGATGAGTTTGGAACTCAGGCTATTTGGTTATTAGGTATCCCGGCATACAAAAAGGTTTTAGACTGGACATTATTTAAATCATTAGGACTTGATGCCGGTGTAGATGCAAGAGTTCTTAAAGATCAGGAAGTTTTTGAACTTGCCAAAAAGTATGCCCAAAAACACGATGAAAAATTCAAAGACAACAAAAAAATTAAACAAATTTCTCAGAGCCTTGAAAAAATTACTTCAAAACAAAAACTTTTCAAAGGGCTTACGTTTGGTAAATTTGTTGCCTCAACCGCTTTAACCATTATTTCCTATGGAGCTTTAACTAACTTCAGACAAAAATACAGAGAAGAAAAAATTAAAAAAGATTTTTACGAAAAACATTCAAAAAATCAAAAACATCAAAATACTATAAACCCGCTTACTTATTCAAAAGCATTTAAAGATATTCATAAAGAAAATAAGAAAGTTAATTTTACAGGAAAACTTGAAGACTTCATGTTTTCGCCGGTAAAAAACCTGATGATTGTTGACGGTTCAATCACTACAGAAAGGATTGCAAAATCGCAAAATAAACAGGAATTTATGGGATATGTCCTCAAAGAAGGATTTTTCTGGTTCTTTATGTACTTTGCCGGAGAGAGAATTAAAACAATGCTTGAAAATAATTCACTCAAGAAACGGAATATACCAATAAGCCTTGATGCAAGGGCTATTGAATCTGAGGAATTAAAAAAAGCTCTTCTTAATAACAAAATTATGCAAAGTATCTATGAATTTCCTGCAAATAGCAAGCCGACAAACGCTGAAATCTATAAATTTGTAAATGAAAATCCGGATAACCTCATTGTTAAAATGGGTAAAATTTCAGGAATTATTAAAACAGTCAAGGGAACAGAAGCAATCAATGAACAAACCGGTAAAGCGGTTCAAGGTTCGGGTTCTATTGACAACAGAAAATATATTGATCCGGATGAAATACAAGGCTTAAAAGATAAACTTGCTATGCTGTATGAAAAAGGTGAAGAGTTTGTTAATAAAGAAGTCGAAAACTTAAAAACAAAACTTAAATCAGAAGGAAAAGAATTTGCAGGCTTAAGTGCAGAGCAAAAAGTTGAATTTTTATCTAAGTATCTCGATAAAGTTAAGAAAGGCAACAGAATTGCTACAATTCAGAATATTGGTGCTTGTATTGGATTTTTGGGAATTCTTCTTCCTGCAATGATAGTCGGCTGGAGATTCATGGACAAAGAAAATAAAGAATATAAAGTAAAAACAGAAATTGAGAAAAAACTAAAAGCTGAAATGGCTGCAAAAAATAACAAAATTGCTTAGCGTAACAAAGGCTCTATGTTTAACCATAAAGCCTTTGTTAGTATTTTCTATTAATTACTTACAGCGCTTAGCTTTATCCCAGCCGAGTTTTTCCGGACAATGAAGGTAATCCATATTTCCGTTGTATATTACCCATGCAGTGCAGGATATTCCTCCTGCAGAATCTCTTGACACCGATTTATTTATACAATTACCTTCAAAGGTTCTATCATAATCATTATTAAGTCTTTCATCTCCACATGGATATAACCCCTTTTTACCTATTTCAAAGAGAAAAACATCTTTTCCAAATGTATTCTCGCCATTTAATCCATCCACATCGATTTTTATGTTAGCAAATAGTCCATTTGTAAAATGTTCTACACCAACACCATAAAATATTAAAGCTGTTCCGTCAGCAAGTATTAGTTTGTATTCATTTGTGTTTTGGTTG
This sequence comes from Candidatus Gastranaerophilales bacterium, assembly GCA_944325075.1. GTDB lineage: Bacteria > Cyanobacteriota > Vampirovibrionia > Gastranaerophilales > Gastranaerophilaceae > UBA1221. The sequence goes on along the minus strand of CALUYU010000027.1, from coordinate 21,783 downwards.
TAATTATTATAATCCAATCCATTAAGAGTTTTTACATAACCGTCTTTAAAGCACCCGGTTTCAAAACCGCAATCTTTTATTACTTTTAAGTATGGTTTAAATTTTTCAGCAACAATCTGGGCATTCTTTTTACTGGTAGTGGTACCATCCTCTGAAAGCCAGACATCAGGTGTACCATCCTCTAAAACTATTCGCTGATACGCCTGACTTAATATTGAAAAAGCCTTTTGAAGTGCGACAACTCTTGAGCGTTCTTTATAATTTTGAATAAGTGTCGGCAGCGTCATTGCAGCAACAACTCCGATTATGCCAAGGGTTATTAAAACTTCCGCTAAGGTGAACGCAATTCGACGAGGCAATAAATAGTATGGTAAAAAGACCTCAGCAAGAGTAAACGCGACCTTGCGAGGCGAATGGGGCCTGAGGCCCTGCATTACAATGCTCCGCCGGCGAGATGAAACGGGTATCAATGTAGGTTGGGCTTTCAGCCCAACATTAGATTTTTGTGTGCAGATGGCCGAACATTCTTGACGGCGGCTAGATCCTGAAACGAGTTCAGGATGACAGCTGTTTGATTTTTGAAATTCATTATTTTTGTTGGGGTAGAAACCCCAACCTACATTAACTAATCACCGCCTTAGGCAATGAAGTAGATTTGCAAGGTTTTCTTTTTTATTTACTTTTCCTTATCTTTCAAGGCATTTTTTCCACGGAGTTTTCTGTGGTAGGTTATCGCAAATCTGTGAGCTTCATCACGAATTCTTTGGATGAGATAAAGTGCTCCTGATTCTCGGGGGAGCAATATTGATTTAGACTGATGAGGCAGAAAAACTTCTTCCTGACGTTTAGCCAAACTTACAAAATCTATCCCTTTTATACCCATTTCATCAACTATCTGCATAACACTTGAAAGCTGTCCTTTCCCTCCGTCTATAATAATCAAATCCGGTTTAGCCCAATTCTTTTCGCCAAGATGAGAAAGCCGTCTTGTTAATACTTCTTTCATAGACAAGAAATCGTCCGGTTTCCCTTCAGTTGATCTTATTTTAAATTTTTTATATTCTGACTTCTTTGGTAAGCCGTTAATAAATGTTACCATAGATGCAACTGTATTCGTACCCTGAATATGGGAAATATCATAGCATTCCATTCTGTGCGGAAAGTTTTTAAGTTTAAGTTTCTCTGCAAGATACGCACCTATTTCATTGAAATCCTCATTAATTTTAACCATTTTTTTAATTTTGGCATTATCAAGAACAACACGGGCATTTTTATCTGCAAGCATTTGCAGCTCTTTACCCTGCGTGGATTTTCCGTAACTTATTTTAACCTTTTTGCCCGATATAATATTAAGCCATTCTTCATATAAGGCTTTTTCCCCAACCGCCTCAAGCTCATTGGAGACAATTTTGTCCGGGAACTCTAATGCAAGAGTATTGTAATATTCTTTGAAAAAAGCAGCAAAAAATTCCGCCCTGTCATCTGCTTCAACATCATATGTAAAATCTTTTTTATCTATTAAACGACCTTCTCTAATCATAAGAATTACAATTGCAAAGATTCCGTCCTCGTTAAGCATTGAGATAACATCTTCATTAAGTTTGGTATTTTCATATACAACTTTTTGTTTTTCAAGAGTTTTTTTCAAATCCAGGTAACTGTCACGTAATCTTGCAGCCTTTTCAAATTGTTCAGTATCAGCATATTTCTGCATTTGTTCCTGAAGTTGTTTCATTAATTCAGACTGTTTTCCCGACAAAAACAACTCAGCCTGCTTAACCAAATTCTTATACTCTTCACTTGTTACAAGATTTTGGCAAGGAGCCATGCATCTTCCTATCTGGTAATAAAGGCAGGGCCGGTCTTTAAATTTTGGGGTTTTGCACTGTTTGAGCGGAAAAATCTTTTTTAAAAAATCCAAAGTTGAATACATTGCACGAACATCAGTATAAGGGCCGTAATACCGACCTTTTTCCGGGTTCATATTCTTTTTACGAACAACAAGAATACGCGGGAAATCTTCATCAGTAATAAGAAAATACGGATATTTCTTATCGTCTTTGAGAAGAATATTGTAGCGGGGTTTATGTTTTTTTATCAAATGACTTTCGAGAATGAGTGCTTCAACTTCCGTGTTTGTAATAATATATTCCATCCGCTCTATCTGTGAAACAAGCACCTGAACCTTAACACTATCATGATGTTTTTTGTTAAAATAACTCATAACACGTCGTTTAAGGATTTTTGCCTTCCCGACATAAATTATTTCACCGTCTTTGTTATAATAAATATAACAACCCGGCAAAGAAGGCAGCAGTTTTAATGTTTGTTTTAAACTCTCATTCATAAAAGTATTATAGCATAAACGGCCACCACGATGTAACGGCAAGAATCCGTTCACGATGAAAGATGAACCGGAGAACGCCGGCTTACACCCAAGCTGCACAATAGTCGTTCCCAACCGTCTTATAGATATTAAAGCGCAATATTATAAATATTAAAGTAAAATTTTGTTTACATTTGATATTTGACATCTTTGTTTTTGCTACTATTGTAACGTTGGTTTTACCCTTAGGGCGGGTAATTTGTCAAGAAAGGATATTAAATGAATAAATTTTTAACTGCACTTTTTATTATGCTAATGTCTGTACAAAGTGCAAATGCGGTTTCCGTTGATGTTTTTTTAGATAAGCACTTAACTCCTTTGTCGGATTTTGTGTCAAACATTATATTTTTCCCGATTAACGTTGGCGGAACATCAATTCCTATAGTTGTTCTGTGGATACTTATAGGAGGTTTGTTTTTTACATTTTACCTCCGAGGAATTGCTGTATGGGGCCTAAAAGAATCCGTTAGAATTTTGAAAACTCCTGCTCAAAAGGGAAATGACGGCGGTGGGGAAGTTTCACCTTTACAGTCTTTAATGACCGCATTATCAGGAACTGTTGGTTTAGGAAGTATTGCAGGTGTAGCAATTTCTATTTCAATAGGTGGGCCCGGAGCAGTATTTTGGATTTTTGTCGGGGCTGTTTTAGGCATGGCATTAAAGTTTGTTGAAGCAGCACTGGCTATTAAGTATAGAAGATTTAACCTTGACGGATCTATTTCCGGCGGGCCAATGCATTATATGGCACACGGTTTGACCAGAAAAAAATTACGCTGGCTTGGTCAGCCTTTATCGGTAATTTTTGCAATACTTTGTATCGGGGCAGGTATTGCCGGCGGGAATATGATTCAGATAAATCAAACCGCCCAGCAGATTGTAAATGTTACCGGCGGAGTAGACGGATTTATGGGTGATAAAATGTGGCTTGTGGGACTTGTCACAGCCGTAATCCTTGGTATTATCGTTATCGGCGGTATTAAGCAGATTGCTAAAGTTGCTGAAAAGGTCATTCCGTTTATGTGTGTATTATACATATTGTCAGGATTGCTGGTTATTATTGTTAATATTCAGCATCTTCCTCACGCACTTGCTGTAATTCTTAAACAGGCGTTTCACCCTGACGCAATGTACGGAGGATTTATCGGAGTTGTTATTGCCGGATTAAGAAGGTCTGTTCAAACTAATGAAGCAGGGACAGGATCCGCGCCTATTGCTTATGCTACCGCTCAGACAAAAGAACCTATTTCTCTTGGATTTGTTTCCTTGACCGAACCGCTATTTACAGGGTTAATCTGTTTGCTAACTGCTACTTTAATTATCATTTCAAATTCTTATGTAAATGTAGGAGAAGCTACAGGTATTCAGCTAACTTCAAGAGCTTTTGAAACAGTATTCAGCTGGTTCCCTTATGTTCTGGCTGTTATTGTAGTATTATTTGCCGTTACAACTATACTTTCATGGGCTTATTATTCCCAAAAAGCCTGGAACTTTTTAGTTGGAGAAGGGAAAAGAAGAACTTTGTCTTTCCAAATTGCATTTTGTATTTTCACGGTAATCGGATCAGTGTTGAATGTTAAATCAGTCATTAATCTTACCGATGCAATGATGATGGCAATGGCTATTCCAAACCTTATAACAATGTATATCCTTGCTCCTGAAATTAAAAAAGACCTCGCTGAATATTGCAGAAAACACCAGATAGGAAAATTAATAAATAAGGACTGGCTCGCCCCGGTTCCTGCAACTCAAGACACGGAGGATAAATAATGTCAGATCAGCAAATTATAGTTACAGTTCAAGGTGTTGATAAAGTCGGAATTGTTGCAAATGTTACTTCAGTGCTGGCCAAATATGAAGTTAATATTGAAGATATTAAGCAAACTCTTATGCAGGGCCATTTTGTAATGTTTATGCTCGGGAATATTGCTAAATCAAAATTTTCGTTCAAAGAAATTAAAGACGCACTTCTTAAAGCAGGGGAAGAACTTGGGATGGAAATTTGGGTTCAGCGTAAAGAAATTGTTGATAATATGCACATTATTTAGAGACAAGCGTTATATTTAATAAAAAAATACTGTTGGTATAAATAAAAACCTTTCAAGCCAACGGTATTTTTTATTTCGGTGCAAATTAAATACGTTTGATAAAAAAATCATATCTTAATATGATTTCATATTTTGCTGCACAAGATATATTATCAATATAGAGGCAAATTATGTTGAATAAAGACCTAAATCAATATAAAATGAATTTCACCAGAATATACCATAATCAGGTTGTTCCGGCTCTTGAAGGAATGGAAGGTAAACGGAAAAGAACACAAAAGTTAGCAATAGTAATTTCAATCATAATTTTTTTGCTTGTAGCCATAATTATAACTTTTCTTACAAATTTGGATTTTAATATAGGTACAAAAGAAAATACATTTAGTTTATTATTTAGTTTCGTATTTGCTGGAGCCGCAGCACTTGCGGTTTATTATATGTTTAAAAAGAACTTTGAACAAAAAATTAAAACAATAATTATGCCTATTATTATGCCGGCATTTGGAAATTTTGCCTGGACAAAGTTAGCTGTAGTATCTACGGATGAAATAAGAATGTCGAGGCTTATTAACAGATTTAATAAAATAAATATTGACGATAACTTTGTTGGTTCCTACAAAAATGTCTCAATTAGGATTTCTGAAGCAAAAATGGAATATGAAACCAGAAATTCCAAAGGGAAACGTGATGTAACAACGGTATTTGACGGTGTACTTATCTCTCTGGAAATTCCTAAAAAATTTCACTGTCATACTCTGGTCAAAAAACGGTCTATCATCGGCAACAACGGCCCTTATGATGAAGTTAAACTTGAAGATCCTGAATTTTCAAAACAGTTTTATGTAAACTCAAATGATCAGGTTGAAGCCAGATACCTTCTGACTACAGCATTTATGCAAAGGTATAAGAATATTCAAAAGGCTTTTAATGCAAGCAAAATTGAATGCTGTTTTCTTAATAATAATCTCCTGCTTGCAGTATCAGTAAGCCGGGATTTGTTTGCGCTTGGGGATTTAAATAAGCCGCTGACTGATACAAAACAATTTACAACATTCCTAAATGAAATTATCTCTATTTTGGAAATGATTGAAGAGTTAAAATTATATCAGACTATAGGACTATAGAAATGACAACAATTCAGGAAATAGTAAAAATTCTTACAGATGCAGGAATAGAACCTAATGAGGCAAATATTGAAGTCAAACTTTTAATAGAACACTTCTGCGGATACGGTGTAAAAGATCTAATTCTTGGCAAAAAACTTGATCAGGAAAAATTAGAAATAGTTAAACAAAAAGCCCAAAGGCGCGCGCAAACCCGTGAACCTATCCAACATATTATCGGATTTGCGGACTTTATGGGTGAAAAATTTATTGTCAATCCTTCAGTACTTATTCCCCGTGATGAAACGGAAATTCTAACCAGAAAAGCAATAGAAATTATTAATGAGAACGGTCTTAAAACAGCATTGGATGTGGGAACAGGCAGCGGCTGTATTGCATGCATGATTGCAAAATATACAGATTGTCAGGTTATGGGACTGGATATTTCTCTTGACGCTTTAAATACGGCCCTTGATAACGCTTCAAGATTAAACTTATACAACAAAGCAATATTCAGAAAATCAGATATATTTTCAAATGTCAAACCGGGAGAAAAGTTTGATATAATCGTTTCAAATCCGCCATATATTCCATTAAAAGAAAAAGCCGAGCTTCAGAATGAGGTTAAATATGATCCGGAATTAGCACTTTTTGCGGAGGATGAATTCGGGGTAAATTACTACTTACAGATAACCTCCAATGCGCCCGGCATTTTAAATGCCTCCGGATATCTGCTGTTTGAGCTCGGCACAGAACAGTCTGATAAAGTCTTTTCAATGATGAAAGATGCCGGTTTTACGGATATTGAAATTATTAAAGATTTAGCCGGTATTAACCGGGTTATATCCGGAAGACTGGGAGCCAAATAATATAACAAAATTATCTATATTATCAGAAATTTTTTCATGCAGTTCACATGATTTTTCTACAAGCAGCAGAATATCCGCGATTTCTTCAGAGTCATGCATAGCATTTTCGCAATACCCCTTAATAATATTAAGATAACTTTTTTGTTCCAACAGCATAGTATTTAAGACGGTAAACTGCTCTAATTTTGCTTTTTTAATTTTACTCATAATTTTTTATCCTTAATTCCGATTTGATTATACAACACTAAAAAAAATTTGTCTATATAAAAACGGAAATATCATTAATATTTTTTATACAAATATTTACAAACAAGGAATCTCTTGAACTAATCTACAGCAAAACAGCCTGAAAATAAAAATTCTGCGAGACAATCTGTATCCAATACTTGCAAATTTTCTTAACAAATATTTTATTTATTTTTCAATAACCCACTTGCATAATTTAGCGTTATACGCTATAATTAGCTAATGAAGGTAATATTGAGGATATTAACTTCTACAATTAACTAAATTAGGAGACACAAAAATGTACCAAGATGAAAAACTCGTATGTGAGGATTGCGGCGCAGAATTCGTTTTTACAGTAGGCGAACAGGAATTTTACGCTGAAAAAGGACTGGTTAACAAACCGAAAAGATGTCCTGAATGTAGACGGAAACGCAGACAAGCCAACAGAAGACCACGAAAAATGTATGACGCCGTTTGCTCTAAATGCGGAGTTCAAACTCAAGTCCCATTTAAACCTATACCGGGAAAAGAAGTTTTCTGTAAAGATTGTTTTGTAAAAGAAGAACATCAATAAATTAACAGTAAATTTAATAATAATTTTACAACGGCCAAGAAATAATTATTTCTTGGCCGTTGTATATCAACTTTTAATTAATCATTCATAGTAGCTTTTACTATTTTATATATAGTTTCAATCTTTTCACGATCTTTAATATTATAAAGATCAGATACAATTTCCTCAATAAGTTCTTCTTGTGACTTTAAATGATCAAATGCAAATAGCTCACTGCCAGAGACTTCAAGAACATCAAAGACCTTTTCAAGTGTTTCCGCGGTTACAAAATTTTCCCCGATTTCAATGCCGCTCAACGTTCGGGTTGCAATCCCCATTTTTTCCGCAAGCTGCTCTTGTGTATAGCCTTTTTTTTGACGTAAACGTTTTATTTTTGATCCTAATTGTTTCTTGATATTCAAATTTTCACCTCATTTATAATTTTATTTGATTTTTAACTTTTTTAAACGAGATTTAATACCAATTATTAACAATATATTGAGATATAATCTCATTATTTTCTAAATTTTTCTGATAATTGTAAACTTTTATGAAGGTCGAAAAATCTTATGAATAGAGATGTTTAGTTATTTTTATAAATCTAACAGCTGTAATAAGGCAATTCAGAAATATTAATTACGTTTATATAAATATATAAATGCAATTGCAATTTAATAGTAAGAAGTATTAAAACACACGAGGAGTAGAAACATGGAACCACCAAAATTAAATAGTTCATCAGATTCAGTAAAAAGAGCAGTAAAACAAATTAAGGGTTTAGAAGGCAAGAAAAAGCAAATCGATACATATTACGAATATGAAAAACTAGGGCAATTATTGGCCGATGTAAAAGCCGGCAAACTTGACAAAAACACAATTGCCGAAGACGAAATGTATATTAAAGGTTTGCAGCTTGAATATCAAAAACGCTATCTTGGAGGAGAAGAACCAACTCAATGCGGATCAGAGGTTACAAACGGAGTCCAGGGCGGCAAATTAAATACACCGTTTGATAAAAAACAACCTAAACTACCTCCGAAAGAAAGCGGAGACTATAAAAAACCTGCCCCGGCACCGGATAAAAAACCTGAACCGCATGTTCCGGAACCTGATATTCCTACAAAGAAAAAACCGGAACCGGATACTAAGCCTGAGCCGGAAAATGAGAAAAATGTTGTAAAGGACAATAAAGACAATATTATTGTTTCAGGTGATAATAATGTAATAATTAAAGCAGGAAGCATTGCAGGGAAACTTATGGAAGGAGCGGCCGAAGCTGCAACCGAAGCAGAAAAAAGAAACGAGGCAATGAAAAACAGCAAAGAAAACTACACAGCCGCATTTGCGGAAGGAAAACAGGTTGCAAAAGATTTAATCGGCTATACAACAACAGCAGAAAAACAAAATGTTATCAGATACATTATGAAACAGTCACCGGCAACAATTATGGGATTTATCAGCGGTTACAACGAAAATGATACAGTCCTTGGTATTAAGTATGGTAAAGGCGGATTATTAAACCAAATAGAAAACGAATTTGGCTGGACAAAATCAGAAAAACAGGAAACATTCTCTAAAGTTATTTCAACTGTTCTTAGTTGGGCAGACTCAATAGGTTTAGAAAAAGATCATTCCTATAAAGAACTTTTCAGGATGCTGGAAGTTGTCCTACACGAAGATGGGAAAATTGACACAGAAAGCGCTGACTACCTTATTAAAGAACTTGTAAGCAAAGGAATGGCAAGAAGCGGAATTTAATAACAATTAATATAAGAAAAAACTTCTAACATTATTAAAACTGTTAGAAGTTTTTTTCTTTTCCCTCTTTACATTCAATTAATTAAATGATAGATATAAACGTATAAGATTTTATATTATCAAAGGAGCGCCTAATGGCTTATATTAAAAAAAATGCAACAATTAAACGGGAAGAATTCAGACAGCTTATTGCATATATTCTTCAGGTAAAAGAAACTGTTGAGACGCTGCAAGAAAGGAACACAAAACGGTTTAATATATCTCCATGGCTGGAAGCATTACAAATACATATGGATATACTAGACCGATATGCTAATCAGCTTGCCGTTCGTAATAACATTACAATTGACATTCCAAAACCGGATAAAAAATAAAAAGTCTTAAAACTATTTAACCCATTTAAAGCTTTTTACATAATTAACACCATTGATATCACCATTAATATCTACCGCAAAAATTCTGGAAATGCTGGTATGCTCATCATTTGGAATTTTATTAATTTTTGCTGTAATCTCAGGTGAGCGTTCATTATTATTCAATAGTGGAATTGTATTAAGTAATGTATTTAAAGATAAATTCTTTAAACGACCGAATACAGATGTAATATTGCTAGAAAGACTTCCATATACCTCCATATCCGCAATGTAATTCTCAATATTATAGGAACCGGTTAAATATATGTTCAAATCTTTTCCCTTAGAGAACACCTCTAAATCCTTTACAATACCGTTGTCTATAAGATAATGCCCGGTAATACTTTTAAATTCACCGGTTTTTAAAGGGGTAATAAGATCAATTATCCCGTTTATTGATAACCCGGTAATTCCACCTGAAACAAGGTTACTTGCTTTTAAAAGATATTCTAAAGACCCTAATTTAGGCATTCTGCCGTCCGCTATAACGAAATCCCCGTTACCGGATAACGTTTCCATGCATTTATTCTGATTTTGACCATTACAGTTAAAGTGCATATCACCATTAACAATGCCGTAAAACTGTCCTTTAAGGTTAAATAATGACTCTGCGATAGTTTGCGCATTAGAATTTTCAATATGTGAATTTAAATTCATTCTGTTATTTAAAAGATTAAAATCAGCGTTCCCTTCAACACGTCCATCTGCAAGATCAAAACTGTATTTTTTTACTGTTGCAAGCATTTTGTTGTTTATTGATAAATCAGACTTAAAGTTAGTTGCATTTAACTCTCTTATTTTTATTTTATCTGCGGTAATCTCCGACTTTTTAATAATAATCTGCCTTGGATCAAATGTTTTAGCGTTCTCATCAACACCAAGGTTCTGCTTATATAAAGTAGCGTCATATTCTTGCATTGCCTCTGAAATCCTATTGAAATCAAGATTTTCAAAATGCAGCTTGATATCATTAAATACAAAAGGCTGTACCAATTTATTCTGCATAACCGCTTCCAAGAGAATAGAACTATCCAAAACCGAACTTTTTGTTTTTATATAAATATTATCCGGCTTAAAATCAAGACTAATATCCTTAACAGTCATATCGACAATAGGAACATCAATACTTGTTACATCAAGTGTTCCCAATATTTTAGGGGTATACATATCCCCGTTTATCAACAGATTAGAGGTAAATACACCTTGTTTCATAAAAGGTTTTTTAAAGATTATATTAAAAATTTTAGCATCTGTAGGATTTTCAGTTTTTACTCTGAAATTTCTAAATTTTAAATTATTATTTTCTAAAAACTGTACTTCCCCGTTAGCAGTGAGCTGAGTATTTGGAAATTGTTTACCATTTTGAGAAGCAATAATTTTTTCATAAACAAAGTTATTTAACTTTAATTTATCAGGACTCGTAACGCTGTCGACAAAAATTCTAACCGGATTGGCTAAATCACCGATAGTCGCCCCCATATAATAAAGAGAAGAATTTTCATCCAGTTTAAGTTCTGTTTTTGCATTAAGCTTGTTAATCAAACCATTTAATTTGGACATTACCAGAACATCACCCTTTAATTTTATAGGATAAACCGACTTTGAATTAAAAAACTGATCAAAAAATTCCTGAGAAGGCTTTGCATTCACATATAGATTTACATCAGGGGTCTTGGAAAGATTTTTAATCTTACCGTTTATAAACACAGGCATTTCACCAACATAAGCGTTAATCTTATTCAAATTCAGATCATCCGTATCAAAAAGAGCATTTCCATTTAAAATACTTATTTTAATATGTTTAGGTCTATAAACACAGCTTGTATCTCCAAGTTGCGCAAATACACGAATATTATTATTTCTTATTTTTGAAGCAATATTAATTTTGCCCTGAAAACGGTCAAAATCATCTAATTGAGGTATTTCAGGTATCTTAATTCCATTAAGAACCGAAATATCAAAATCCCGCATGGAAAAACTGCCATTTACCCTCTGTTTCTCCGTAAGAATATCTGAGGCATCAAGCTGTAAGTTATAAGGATTCCCTTTTATAACACCACGGATTTGTGAAAGTTTCAGGTTCCCGTTTTTTATTTCAAAATCGCTGTCATTAACAATAATAGAAGATTTTGAACCTCTGTTATTATATATTTTACCTTTTGCAGTAATCTTTTTATAATCTAACTGCTTCAAGTCAACCGGCCCCTGATAATGCCCGGAAAATGAAGTACTTATTGTATTAATCCCCGGAAGGGTTGGGACTTTTTTAGTTCCATAAAGAAGCTGGGCAATTTTTAACCCGTCACCGGCATTAAACTTATTAGAAAAAGCATTAGTTGTAATAATATTATTTTTAATAACACCATTTGCGCTTATAGGAGAATTTATTAAATTAGCATCAATGTTAAAGTCTCCGTCATTTTTGTTAAAATTAACAATCCCGGAAATAGAAGAAGCCGGAATTTTGGGCTTAAAAAAAGTCATCGTATTAGATATAAGCTCAACAGACCCTTTAGCAAACAAGTCCTTGTTAAATACCGGCTCAACCCCTCTGTCAACATGCCCGAATATATTCAAAAATATTTTAGTTTTACCGTTAGCAGTTGTAATAGGTTCAAGCATTTCCTGCAGTTCAGCCAGAATTGGGGATGTATTAATTATTTTCAATAAATCTTTAGAATTTTGTCCGTCACCCTTAACATTTACGGACAAGTCTCCGTCCATGGTACAAGTTCCGTCAATATTAACCGGAAGATTGTTTAAATATGCTGAAGAGGTTTTAAAAGTAACATTTTCGTCATCAAATTTTACCCGGCCGGCGATATTTTTTGCAACCATGTTATTTATAGTTATAAATGACGCAATCCCGTTTCTAAAAGAAACTTCCCCCCACGCATGAGGATCCTGTTTTGACCCTGAGATATGCAGATTAGCATTTCCAAAACCTGCATCAATATTCATCATCGGGATAGGCCCAAGCTCAAATTTGAAAATTTCTCTTAATGGCATTAATACTTTTTTAGCTTTAGTCAAGTCAACATTTTTGGTAGAAGTAATATATAAATCTGTATATCTGTCTCTGAAAAGTTTAAATTTCCCTTTTACATCAACAAATTCAGACGGGGATGTAAGCACATGGGCATCCAGCGTCATCTGATGCTTATCAAAAGAAAGTTTTAAAACTCCGTTTTTAGGGGCATCCTTTATAGGTTCGACCAAATAAACGTCAGAAAGTAACACATTCCCGTATAAGTTCGGATAATCAGCTTCACCTTTTATATCCAAATGACCGGTAGCACTGCCGTATATGACATGCTGCTTTAATTTGTAAAAATTGAAATCAGGGTTTAAATTTTCTTCTCCCGGAAATAAAGGAATAATATTTTCCCCTCTGAGATGATTAATTGTTGCACTCAAATCAAGGATAGGGAATTTGGCATTAGTTTTATAAACATGCCCGTCTATGAAAAAGTCTATATTTTTAGATAGCACTTTTAAATTATTAATTCTAACACCTTCATCAATAATGTTAGCATCTCCGGTAATTTTCAGAGGATAATCACAAAATATTGAAGAAGCTTTATCTTTCTGCATTATACCCAATTTATCTATAGATAAACTCCCGGTAATATTTTTATGCCCGTCCTGCATTTTTGTTACAGTTATAAGGTTAATTATACCGGACAAACTCTTTATTTTATTATTAGAAAGAGAATTTGCATAGACCGTAAAATCAGATAAATCCAAATCTTTAACATTAATATTAAGCTTAGCTTTATCCTCAGATATCTTCTTTATTGGCAGGTTAATATCAACATCTGCGTCAATTTCAGAAACTTTTTTCCCGGTATAAAGTCTTGAAGATGTTGATAAAGAAATCCGCTCATCTTTTGAGTAATCTTTAACAAATAATTCATCTCCAAGCAGCTTAAGCGTTTTATTTTGCACCTCATCTTTAAGATTTACAGAATATTTTTTTACATGCATAGTAGCTTTTGTCAAAACTACACTCTGTTTATCACGTTTGAGGAGCAAATAATCCCCTAATCTGAATTGGGAATTTTTATCAAAAACCAAATTTGCACTCAGGTTATCTGCATCAAAGTTACAGATCTCAACCTTTTTTATGATAAGGGGAAGTAATCTTATTTTGGTATACGGATTAGTTATTTCAAGAGCTTTAGTTCCGTCACTGTTAAGAATACTAAATTCATCCGCTTTAACAATTACAGATGGGATAATGCCCGTTTTAAAATAAGGATTTACAAAGTTGATTTTATAACCGGTTTTTGCAGCAACCTCATTTTCAATAAAATTTCCAAATTTAGGTTTATTAAGCAGATACGGCAGCCCAAAGTAGTATCCTCCATAGATAACAAAGGCACTACTAAGGGCTAAAATTATTGTAAGATATCTCTTCATAATACATAACAATTATAGTACACAATAATAATAATTGCCAGTATATTAACAATTAATACTTTTCACAAAGCTGCTGGAAATAAGCTCTTGAGTGATCACACAACGGGCAAACCTGCGGAGCAGACTTTCCATGATGTATATAACCACATTTTCTGCATTGCCAGTCTGTTTCATGATCTCTTGAAAAAGTTATATTTTCACTAAGAGTTTCCATCAAAATTCTGTATCTGTCAGAATGATGTTTTTCAACGGTTCGAATATTTGCATAGAGTTTTGCAATATCATCAAATCCTTCAGCTTTAGCATCATTTTCACCCTTCAGATATAACTCATCATATTCTTCAAATTCTCCCTTCATGGCGCTTTCAAGGTTTTCAAGTGTAGTTCCTTCTTCAAATGGATAATCAGAGTCAACATGACCGGAAGACATACCACCTATATGTCTGTAAAAAAGTTTTGCATGTTCCAACTCATTATCAGCAGTATCAAGAAAAACCTGGGCAATTTGTTCATAACCTTCTTTTTTAGCCACCTTAGCATACATTGTATAACGGTTTCGGGCCTGGGATTCTCCGGCAAACGAATTTATAAGATTTTGTAAAGTCTTTGTTCCTTCAAGTTTTTTATTCATAGCATCTCCTTTTCTTAAACAGTCTATTCTTATGCATGAAATTTTTCTATCGGAAACCGGGATTATCCTTCAGGATAATACTCTTAATTAAAAATCAATACTTTAAGGGGATTATACTTGGTTAAAAAAATTCAATAATATACTCAGGTAATAGTTAGGAGAATGAATTATGAATCTGCTTGCATATACTAAAAGGCTTTATGAAAAAATAAATTTCTATGACCGGATTATCAAATCACAAAATTTCCCAAACAATATCTCAAACCCGTTTGCCAAACAACAACCGGTTAATCTTACTATAATTTGGGTAGACAATGATAATTCCAACAACTAAAAATTACTGCCCCCCCCCTCCATCAAAATAATAACCGGGGGAACAAAATATCCCAGGAAACAGTAAATATTAATCTTTTTTAATTAGTAATTCTTTGTCCGGTGAATTTATCAAAAAGATAAATATCCTCAGGGCGTATAGACAACTCTATAGTTTCTCCTACAGATTTATCCGCCGGGAATTTAGCAGAACACTTGCAATGGTCTATGTTAAAATAAGCTATTTTTTCAGAACCCAATAACTCTGTAATATCAACATTAACCAAAAGTTTTATCTCTCCGCCGGTTAACATTCTTTCTGGACGAACACCCGCAATCATGCCTGCGTAACATTCACTTAAAAATTCTCCGTCAATAAAATTCATCTGAGGAGAACCTAAAAATCCCGCTACAAAAGTATTTTTAGGATTATTATAGATTTCTTCAGGCGTATCAACCTGCTGGACAACACCTTTATTAAGAACCACTATCCTATCGCCCATGGTTAAAGCTTCTGTCTGGTCATGTGTTACATAAATAAAAGTGGTCTGTAATTTTTCATGCAGCTTTTTAATTTCTGAACGCATTTGCACACGTAATTTTGCATCAAGATTAGACAACGGCTCGTCCATAAGAAATACTTTAGGATTCCGGACAATTGCACGCCCAAGCGCAACCCTCTGTCTCTGTCCGCCGGAAAGCTGTTTAGGCTTTCTGTCAAGATACTCTGTCAAATCTAAAATCTCAGCTGCCTCATTTACCTTAGACTCAATAGTTTTTTTATCAACTTTACGCATTTTAAGCCCGAAAGCAATATTTTCCCTAACAGTCATATGAGGATAAAGCGCATAACTTTGAAACACAAACGCAATATCACGGTCTTTAGGCGGAATATTATTAACCTTTTTATCATCAATAAGTATTTCACCGCCGGAAATTTCTTCCAATCCGGCAATCATCCTGAGAATTGTTGATTTACCACAGCCGGAGGGCCCGACAAGAACCATAAATTCCTTGTCTTTAATTTCAAGGTTCACTCCGTCAATAACTACTTTTTTATCATAAATCTTTTTAACGTTTTGTAAAATGACGTTACTCATCTTGCTGAACAGCTCCGTTTTCTACAGGAATAATAACATTAAAGACTGTACCCTTCATAACCTCCGTTTGCAGCCAAATAGCTCCGTTAAGGGTTTTAACAAGTTCTTTTGCGCTTCCCAAAGATATTGAGCGGACAAGATTTTTCTTATTAGTCCGGTCTAACTGGGTGTATGGTTCAAATATTCCTTCTACATCGTTTTCTTGCAGGCCTATACCGTTATCGCTTATCCTGATTAACATATAAGACGTTTCTGTTGCATTTTTAATAGGGTTAATACCCACATTAACAACATCTTCCAATGAAGGATTGAACAATTCAATATTTATATTGCCTATTTCCGTTAATTTAATAGAAATTTCTATGATATTTTGAAGTATAATTTTTAAAGCATTTTCATCACTGTACACAAACCGGTCAGCAATGCCTTCAAAATCAGTTGTTACATTAAGTTTTTTAGTGGCTATAACAACTTCATTTTCACGAATAACATTCTGGATAAGATCAACAATATCAAAAAGCTGCATATGTTTTTGATAAAGCTGTGACTCAACTTGTGCGAATTCAAAGAATTTATCCATAAAGTATAGCAACTCTGTAGCATTTTTGTTAATAATACGGACATATTTTCTCTGTTTATCATTTATTTCGCCGCCGAGTCCGTCATTTAGAGCCTGAGAAAATCCCAAAATAGATTGAACCGGGGATTTAAATTCACTGGAAAGTTTTGTCAACATAAGGTTTTTATCTTTATTCAACCTGCCGGTCTTTTCAGCCTGAGTTAAAATATTGGTCATTTCCGTAACATCACGGATAGTAATAAAGTACTGGCTTTCCAATAAATTAGCACTAAGTTCAATAAAAAATTCCTTGGAATTAACAACCGCACCGCCAATTACAGCAACATCTTTGTATGATGACTGCTCAGCAAGTTTCATTCCCTGAACCACAACATCATCAAAATTCAACTGCATTAATTCATCTTTTGATAATTCAAAAATCATCTCAGCCCGATTATTAGCCCATAAAATTTTACCGGTCGCTTCTTCTACAACAAATACCGCATCAGGCAGGTATTGGAGTACATCTTTTGTATTAATTCCGCCAAATAAATTTAATAAATTCATCTCTTGCATTACTTTCTGTTATGTTATATAATAGATGATAACATAAAATTTGTAAGAAAAAATTTTTATTAACTTTTGTAATTTTTTTTTTACAAACTAGCAAAAAAAATAATCTTGGTGTTTTAAAGCATAAAACGGATAAAGAGATACAGATAAATACGATGAGGTTGCCCTAATACATATAAGGCGGCTGTATTCCGGAAAAGAGGTACAACTATGAGAGAAATTAACAATTCTACAGGTAATTTAAATCCTACAAATTTCCAAAAAGTTGAAACAAAGACTGATGTAACTCCTACTCCTGAAAAAGTGCAGGACAATAATTCATCATCTTCTCAGGTTACAGAAAATCTTTCCCAATCTCCGGAAGCTATCATTGGCAGATCCCAGGTACATAAGGCTGACAATCTTGAAAATGATGTAAAAACAATGCTTAATAATCCTGAAATGGTTGAAAAAGCATTGAATTTCCAGGGATTAGCCGAACAAATCCTGAGAGAAAAAGGGGTTGATGCGCCTTATGAGCAATCCACAGTGCTTGCAAACGCATTCAAAAATGAATTTCTTACAAAATAAAAATATCTTTAATTGCTTATTTAGCTGTTTATTTTAGGTATTCTCAGGATTTTCATTAGTTTTTAGAAAATCAACAATTCCTCTTAGCCCAAGTTTATAACTTTCTGCGCCAAATCCGCATATTTGCGCAATACAAACCGGAGCAATTAAAGAATTATGCCTGAAATCTTCACGGGCATTGATATTTGTCATATGAACTTCTACGGCCGGAATTGCTACACTTGAGATTGCATCCCTTATAGCAACACTTGTATGAGTGTATGCCGCCGGATTTATTACTATTCCGTCAAAATTGTTATAAGCAGATTGAATTTTTTCAACAATTTCGCCTTCATGGTTACTCTGAAAGGTCTCTATATCAACTCCAAGTTCAAATGAGAATGAATACAAGTTTCTTTCTAAATCCTTTAATGTAAGTGTACCGTACTTGTCCGGCTCCCGAATACCGAGCATATTCATATTTACACCGTTAATTATTAATATCTTCATCTTAATTCTCCTTAGGTAAATAATATAATAAATATATTGAATTGTAAATTTTTATTACATTTTGCATTACATGTGTAACATGTTTTTCATGTTCAGCTTATCATGCATGTACAACTATCCCCAAATCTCCTCCCAAGATTATTGTGAAGCTATACAGTAGTGTGTAGCTTTTTTTTTTAATAATTAAAGAAAAAATAAGCTTTAATAATTCAGTATAGACATATTTAAATAAAAACATTATATTAAAAAAATAAACAAATTTATAAACATCGTCGTTTATAAAATATCAGGTCGGCTATTAGTAAAAATTAAAAAGAGACATTTATGACAGAAGAAGAAAAAATTGAAAAACCTAAAGAAAAATATTTTTACATTGAAAAAGAAGGCGTTTATAAAGCGCTGTGGTCTATTGCAACAACATTTATAGGAGCTTCACTCGCATTAATGCTGTTTGCAGCAACACATAAACCTCCTGTTAAACCATGTGGATTTTCTATGCCGCCACAACCGGCACCTTATCCATGCCCGCTAATGAAGGAAAGAGGACCTCACCATGGTTATCATAAAATGATGCCGCCTTCTAAAGAATTTAGAGGACACCAGAATGTTAAAAAAGCTGATAGACCGATTTCTCCCCAAAAAATTGATAAACCGCAGCCGGATAAAAAAGTAAATCTGGACAAGCAGCCTCCTAAAACACAAAAATAAATCCAATCTATCAATCAAACTTTTTTATGTAAGGACAAACCGTCTTAACACCAAATAAGTGTATATGTAAATTACATATACACTTTATTTTTATAAAACCCAATTCAATTATATCAGCTAGTCATTCCCGTTTGGACTGGTGTATTCAATTCCAAGCTCTTTTAGGGTTCTGATAAAATTTTGTGCACAGATTTTTTGAGCCTCCGGAGGAACAATCCTCAAAATTTCAACTGTTTTTGAAATAACCGGATCTTTATCATACCAACGATTGTTTGCATTCACGGGTTTAACCATTGCATAAAATTTATCGACTGTTTCTTTGGAAACTTTTTCTTCAATCTTTTTCAAAAATATTTCAGCCTGAGCATGCAGCTCATTTTGATAATTCCTGAGCAGTTCGATAACTTCTAGCAGTAACGGATCGTGATCATACCACCGTTTATATGTAGGACTCATTGTGTTTTCCCTCCGTTAAGTTGTCGGGAGAAACGATCTCATCATCTTTTCTCTCAATCTTTCCTCCTAACAATCTTAACTTAGATTCAAATTTTTCGTATCCTCTATCTATATGATGTAGGTTTTCAATAACAGAAGTTCCTTCTGCCATAAGAGCCGCAACAACAAGAGAGGCTCCGGCCCTGAGATCACTTGCTGCAACACCGGCCCCGGTAAGTTTCTTCACACCTTTTATAATAGCGTGGTTACGATCCTGATGGATATCAGCCCCCATGCGGCGTAACTCGGGAACTTGCATAAATCTGTTTTCGTATAAACTTTCCGTGATTATACCAACCCCGTTAGCTGTTGACAGCAACGCCATTGCCATTGACTGCAAATCTGTTGGAAAACCGGGATAAGGCTGGGTTATAAAATTAATTGAGTTTAATCTGTTTTTACAGCTTACCTCAAGCATTGTAGGCTCAAGTAATTTAATATTAGCGCCCATTTTTAGCAACTTATCGGTAAAGAACGTTAAATGAGCCGGAAATACATTTTTAATAATACCCTTTCCTCTTGTTGCAATAATAGCAGACATATATGTACCGGCCTCAATTCTGTCCGGAATAGTCGTATATTCAATAGGATGTAATTTGTCAGCGGTAACTCCGTTTATAACTATCTCTGAAGTTCCTGCACCATTTACATCTGCCCCTAAAGAATTCAGAAAGTTTGCCAAATCGACAATTTCAGGTTCCTGGGCTGCATTTTGTATTCTGGTTGAACCGCTTGCAAGTGTAGCCGCAAGCATAAGATTTTCAGTAGCACCAACTGATGGAATATCTAAATAAATATCAGTTCCAACAAGTTTAGAGGCCTTTGCATGAACATAACCATTTTCAATTTTAATCTTAGCGCCGAGAGCTTCTAAGCCTTTTATATGGAAGTCAACACGTCTTTCACCTATTGCACAACCGCCCGGCAGCGCAACAATGGCCTCTTTACATCTGGACATCAGGGCTCCAAGAATTATAAATGACGCACGCATTTTACTTACAAGTTCATACTTTGCAGTAATACTTGTTAATTCAGTTGCATCAATTACAATAGATTTTTCTTTTTTATCATAAACTGTTTTTGCCCCTAATCCTTCAATAACACTTAACATTATTTCAACATCGGTCAAATCAGGCACATTATAAATTTTTGTTGCACCTTTTGCCAGAATCGCAGCCGCCATAAGCTTTAACACTGAATTCTTTGCACCGCCGATTTCAACTTCTCCTTTTAATGGGGTCCCGCCTTTTACATAAAATTTTTGAGTCAATTTTCCTCCGGAAAAATATACTTTATAATCTCACTCTAATATAATAATACAACTATAAAATCTTTGTGTAAATAAGTTAAATAATGTAAAGAAAAATCTATTTTACACACCCCTAAAATATTGATATCCTGGTTAATGCAAATAAAAATTGGCAGACAAAAACGACCGGAATAATTTTCGGCTCCGTTTTTGGCTTATACAGTTAAAAGGAATTACGAAACGCTACCATGGATAGTCATCTTTAATCTGCCAGTTATCCATCATCAGAAGGTATGTACAACCGTGTCTGTAATAAGTATCATTATCATCAGATTTTGACTTTTTGCACGCCATATAAAAATTAGCACCGTGAATTTCAACTTCCTTACCATTTAAAATATCTTCTCTGGTAAGATCTAAAACTTCTGCAATTGGTAATAATTTACTGTCCTTTTTATAAAGATAAAACTGGAATTGATCATATCCCATTTTATTTGGCTGCTTAGCTCCGTTTACATCTATAATCATATTTATTAAAATAGAATTTGCATCCTGGCTCAAGTCAGGTCTGGCGGGATCAACAGATAACGGAAATAGAGAAACAGCAACTCCATTTGAAAGCATATAAGTTTGCCCAAAAATAAATGAAGAAATTCCGCATTTTTTTATAGCTTCTTCATTATCTTTGCCATTACCGCAAAATTTTGCTTCTTTCAGGTATGGTAATAGGTATTTTTTCAAAAATGCTTCTGTATTATCAAAACTATAAACTGTTCCAACATCCCAATATTTAGCCTCACCATTTTGTGCCTCAGAAAGTTTTATTGCCTGAGAAAGCATTGAATATGTCTGTTTGGCCCTTGTTGCAACAACCTTTTTCTCATAATTAGCAATTAAAGTAGGCAAAGTCATAGCGGCCACAACTCCGATTATGCCTAGGGTTATTAAAACCTCAGCAAGGGTGAACGCGACCTTGCGAGGCGAGTTGTGTCTGTGGCACTGTATTACAATGCTCCGCCTGCGGAATGAAACGGGTATCAATGTAGGTTGGGCTTTCAGCCCAACATTTGTTTTTTGTGTGCAAATGGCCGAACATTTTTGTCGGTGGCTAGATCCTGAAATACTCTGCGAGCACCCTCCCTTGTAAGCCTCCTTTTCGTCGGCAACTAGAGGAGCTGCGAGTTCAGGATGACATGGGGAATCTTTTATCGACTTTTTCCCCATGAGGTCATCGCTGTTTTTATGTAGGTTGGGGTTTCTACCCCAACATAATTTCATTGTTGGGCTGAAAGCCCAACCTACTTTATCTAATACTTCTTT
>CALUYU010000026.1 GCA_944325075.1 Candidatus Gastranaerophilales bacterium | reverse complement strand
ATTCGCGCACGTTCGCCAATCGTTAAATGTAGGTTGGGCTTTCAGCCCAACAACATAAACAATTCCCATTGCATCCCGGACAGCGACGCGTTATGTAAGAGGGGGCTACGCCCCCCTTGAAAACCTACTTTTTTCTTTGGCTAAAAGAAAAAAGTAGGCAAAAAAGAAAGCATTATGAGTCGTGGAACTTAAATTTCGAACCTAAGACTTGCAAAATTCGAAAAATAATGTATAATAAAAGAAAAAGGAGGGTAAATATATGGAAAAGTTAAGTATAGCAATGAATACGGGGGGGGGGGGGTAACGAACCTCAAGGGAGACAAGGGTTTTTGTCAAAATTACCTTTCTTCAAATTTTTCTCCAACTCAAAGTTTTCTGTATCAGATGTAAATAAATATTATGTTGGGGTGAAACCCCAACCTACAAAAAGCTCTTCTGCATCTCGGACAGCGCAGCGTCATGTAAGAGGGGACTTAGTCCCCGCGTTTACTCTCGCAGAGGTTTTTTCACCATACTACAACTCGCCTCGTAAGGTTGCGTTTACTCTTGCAGAAGTCCTAATAACCCTAGGCATAATCGGTGTTGTTGCTGCTATGACGTTGCCGGCATTGATTGCTAATGGCAGGAAAACAGAGACTATCTCAAGATTAAAAAAGTTCAACAGCACAATGCAGCAGGCCATACTTATGGCGCAAAAAGACTATGGAGAAACAGAAAACTGGAATAAAACACCTAATAATATTTTGAAAGATGATGATGGTAATCCCATTTTAGATGATAATGGCAATCTGCAGTATGATGTTGCTGCAGGAAATGTAGACTCTTATAACTTTATAAGCCAATACATTTTACCATATATTAAGTACGTTAAAGTTCTTGAAAGTGATCCTAATTACGGGGATTATACAACTATTTATCTTGCAGATGGTAGTGTTGCACAGATTTCAAACGGAGCTTGTATTGATGTTCAATATGATGTAAACGGATTAAACAGACCAAACCAACAAGGAATCGATAAATTTTATTTTTTATTGTGTACAACAACAACTGATAAACTTGATCAGTTTGGGAGAGCAAATCAGACTTGGGGTACAAGATTAAAATATGACCGTAATAGTAGAGAATCTGCTTTAAACCACTGTAAGGATTCATCTTATAAATATGCTTGTACCCGTCTTCTGGAACTGGACAATTGGGAGTTTAAGGATGATTATCCTTATAAATTATAATATTGATGAAAGAACTGATGTTGGGGACGCGCCGGGCTCCCCGGCAATAATCTAATTAAATATCTACATCCTTCATCATATCAACAAGTGTTTGAATAGTAGTTTCCATTGTTACACTATCGGAAGTTCTCTGTTGTAAAAAAGCATTAACTTGCGGTATCATTTGGATTGCGGTATCAAGTTTGGGGTTTGAACCCGGTTGATACATCCCGACATCAATTAAGTCTTTATTTTCTCTATACATTGCAAGAATTTTTCTCATTTTTGCAGCCGCTTCTTTATGTTCGGGGGTTGCAATTGCGGACATAAGCCTTGAGATACTTCCCAAAACGTCGATAGCCGGATAATGGTTGCTTTCGGCGACCTTTCTTGACAAGAAAATGTGCCCGTCAACAATACCACGCACAATATCAACAATCGGGTCTGAAATGTCATCTCCTTCCATCAATACAGTGTAAAGTGCAGTAATAGAACCTTTGGGACTATTTCCGGCTCGTTCAAGTACTTTTTGCAGCCACGAGAAAATTGATGGCGGATATCCTTTCATTGTAGGCGGTTCACCAAGTGATAATCCTACTTCACGGCCGGCCATTGCGCAACGGGTTACAGTATCTGTCATTAAGAAAACTTTTTTGCCCTGATCCCTAAAGTATTCACATACAGCAGTTGCGGTAAGAAGTGCTTTTTGCCTGATTAAAGGCGGCTGGTCTCCTGTTGAGCAAACCAGAACGGATTTTGCCATCCCTTCTTCACCAAGAGAATCTTCAACAAACTCTTTAACTTCTCTTCCACGTTCCCCGATTAGTGCAACAACGTTAACATCTGCGTCTGAATTTCTCGCAATCATCCCAAGCAGTGTACTTTTTCCGACACCAGATCCGGCAAATAGTCCAAGACGCTGACCGCAGCCCATCGTCATACAAGCATCAATTGCCCGGACTCCTGTTGAAAATATTTCTGTAATAATAGGTCTTTCAAATGGGCCCGGCGGCGGGCCTTCAATTGAACGCCAAGTTGCGCCTGATATGTCCATGGGTTTCCCGTCAATAGGTTCCCCCATAGGGTTGATTAATCTTCCAAGCAGAAAATCTCCTACCGGTATAATAATTGGTTTTCCGGTTGCAATGACTGTACTTCCCTGGCCTATTCCGTTAGCATCAAGTAACAGCAGCAGCTGTGCCACATCCCCTTTGAATGCCTGAACTTCAGCGGGTTTTCTTTCTCCTGTGTTTGTTTCAATATAACATAAGTCCCCGACTTTTAGTCCCGGAAGTTTTACTTCAACTGTTAAACCCAAAAGTTTTGATACGGTTCCTTTAAACTGGAATAATTCCGTATGGTCAAGTTTTTCCCGAACTTTTTCTTTTAGATTTGTTAAATAAGATGTATCTATACCAAAGTCGTCCATAATATAAATTATAAGTAATTTTTATCTTAAGACAAGAAATTTACAATTAATATGATTTCCCAACAAGTGAATTATGGGTTGAAAGTTCAATCGTGTCGTCAAGTTGAGCGAGCGGAATTTTTTCCCCATAACGCTTTTCCAGTGCTAATTCAATCATATAATCAGCAAAATGCGGGTTTTTGGGAAGGAATGAACCGTGAAGATATGTTCCGAACACATTTTTATATCTGGCTCCTTCAGTTTTATCTTTCCCGTTGTTCCCGTTGCCGACTACAATATGCGCCAGGGGTTTGGTTTCTCCTTGAAGATATGTAAGTCCGCTGTGGTTTTCAAAACCTACAAGAGTATTTGGGGTTAAAAAGTCTATATTTGCAGTAACATTTCCGATAAATCTTTTGTCCCCTGCTACAGTATAGGAATCCATCAAACTTATGCCGTTTAATTTTTCTTTATTATGCGGCTGATAGTAGTGCCCGAATAACTGATACCCCCCGCATATGCCTAAGAACACGGCATTCTTATCTCGTTCATCCGTTAAAAAAGATTTTTGTTTATAAAGTTCTCCGGCAACTTCTTCCTGCTGTTTGTCCTGGCCCCCGCCTATAAAGTAAATATCATGTTCTTTTATACTATCTCCGATATTTATTTCTTCAAACTCAACTTCAATTCCGCGCCATTCACAGCGTTTTTTAAGGGTAATAATGTTGCCTATATCCCCGTATAGATTTAAAAGTTTGGGATATAGATGAGCAATTGAAATTTTTAAATGTCTCTCTTCCATATCCTTATTATATCATAAATTAGGCCTTGTGGTATAATTTATTTGAAATATAATTTTATGGAGAGAAGAATTTATGTTAATAGACACCCATACCCATATAGATATGATTGAGGGGATGACTACAGAAGAAGTTCTTAAAAATGCCGGGGAAAACGGGGTCGAGATTGTTATTGTTCCTTGTGCTTACCCGAAAGATCTGGAGAAAATTTACGAACTATCCCAAACATACGGAAATGTTTATGGAATGCTTGGGGTTCATCCTTCTGAGGCAAGAGACTGGGATGACAGCTTGGCTGATAAGATTAAAGAGTATGCAAAAAGTAGTAAAATTGCGGCAATAGGTGAAATCGGACTTGATTATTACTGGGATAAAAGTTTTAATGACATTCAGAAAGAAATATTTATTAAACAGATAAAACTTGCAAATGAATTAAATCTTCCTATCTCCATTCATGATAGGGAGGCTCATAAAGATACTTATGATATTTTAAAAGAATATAATCATGGCTCTGCTGTTGTTATGCATTGTTTTTCCGGCAGCGTTGAATTTTCAAGGGAATGTATAAAAGAAGGCTGGTACATTGCGTTAGGTGGAGTTGTAACCTTTAAAAATGCCGTAAAAACAAAAGAAGTTGCAATGGATATTCCGCTTGATAAACTTTTATTAGAGACCGACGCGCCTTATTTAACTCCTGTACCATACCGTGGAACTGAAAATCAGCCTGCCTACGTGAAATTTGTCGCAGAAGAAATTGCTAAACTTCGCGGGATTTCATATGAAGAAGTTGCTCAGGCAACAACCGCTAATGCAAAGAGGGTATTTTCTATTCTTTAAACTGAAAATTTTTATTATATGCGTAAAGATAAATTATTCCTGTTAGTGAAACGTAAAACAGAAGTTCGGTTATCTCTTCAAAGACCATGTTGTGCATTGCCTTTTCCGCATACATTCCAAGCCCCATCCCAACGAGCATTAAAAGAACATTCCAAACCGGAAATCTTATCTCCTTAATAATTTTCCATAATGTTATAAATAATTTATTTTTGAAAAAGTAAAAAGCAACACATGCCATATATAATCCGTAAATCGGATTCACAACCCATCCGTATTTAATTTCTTTCCAGGAATAGAATGTGTTTACCTCTCCAGGAACCGGAAAAAATAATGTCCTTCCGCAATTAATTTCTCTTAGTGCAATAATTGTCAAAATTAATGCAGCAAAGTTAAAAAATTTTTTGTTAACTTTAGACCTGACGGCTAAAATAAATCCTGTTAGAAGAACTAACATTTGTATGTCTTCCAGTAATCCGTTTTCATATCCGTAATGTTCCGGTAAAAACATTACGCACGGAACAACAGCTAAAGCAATTAAAATTGCAATCCAAGTTGCATTGTATACTTTAAAGTCACAGTGTAAATTTAGAAAGTTTTTAATTTTTCTTATCATTTTCCAGCCTTTTTCTTAATTCCCATTAATAATAAATAATACTACAAAATATTTTTTTTAGTATTATAATTATGTATATTTTTTAATATATTTTATCATTTATAATGTTTCCGGTATGTCTTAACTGATTTCAGAAAAAGAGGAAAGGAGAATTATGAAAATTGCAGAAAGTCTTTTGGAGCTTGTTGGGAATACTCCTCTTGTGAAAATTAACAAACTTAACAATGGTCAGGCAACTGTTGTCGGGAAACTGGAATGCAGAAATCCGTCGGGTTCAGTTAAAGATAGAGCGGCTTTAAATATGATTGAGCAGGCTGAGCGGGACGGATTGATTAATAAAGATACTGTAATAATTGAACCAACAAGCGGAAATACCGGAATCGGGCTGGCTTTTGTCTGTGCAATTAAGGGATATAAAATGATTTTGACAATGCCTGATACAATGAGTAAGGAAAGACGTATGCTGCTTAAGGCTTATGGGGCTGATATTGTCTTAACAGATGGTGATAAAGGTATGCAGGGAGCAGTTGATAAGGCGGAAGAGCTCCATAGAGAAATTCCGGATTCATTTATACCACAGCAGTTTTCAAACCCTGCTAATCCTGAAATTCATATTGTAACTACAACTGAAGAAATTTGGAATGATACAGACGGAAAGGTTGATATTGTTGTTGCCGGAGTTGGAACCGGCGGTACAATTTGCGGGATTGCAAAAGGTTTAAAAGCTAAAAATCCTGATATTAAAGCTGTGGCAGTGGAACCTTTTTCTTCACAAGTTTTGGCCGGCAAAGCTGCAGGGCCTCATAAAATTCAGGGGATAGGAGCCAATTTTATTCCGGGAAATTTTGACCATTCGGTTATAGATGAAATAATTCCGGTAAAAGATGATGAAGCAATAAAAACGGCGCGTAAGCTGGCTAAAGAAGAAGGGATACTCACCGGATTTTCGGGCGGGGCAAATATTTTTGCGGCATTAAAATTATCTGAACGCCCTGAAAATAAAGGGAAAATTATAGTTGCAATTTTGCCTGATTTTGGCGAAAGATATTTATCTAGCGGGCTGTTTGATTAATTTACCGTCGTTAATAGAAAAGTTTTCTCTAAAAAAATATTTTCTCAAAATTGTTTTGTAAATTATATAATGTAAACAAATGTTAAGCAGTTAAAGCCCTTGAAATGCTTGTTATGACAGTATTTCAATATTTTGTATATATTAAGTAAATACTTTTTGGCATTTTTTTATAACTAAATGTTTTTATATAAATATAACAGCATTTTATTAATAGTAAAAAGGAGTATATATGGCGAGAGTATTAATTTCAATGCCTGAAGAATTTTTGAACATGATTGACAACGTTGCAGAAGATGAAAATCGTTCTAGAAGCGAACTTATCAGAGAGGCATTAAGAACTTACATTTACAAACAAAAGGTAAGACAATCAACTACAGCAAGCAGAAATGCAGAATTGCTTGAAGAAATGCTGGAATAGCAGTGTTGGTAAATTCCAAATCTCTACAATGCTTTTCATACGATAATTAGCGGCAATATAGTCATAATGTATGAAATTTATCTATGCGGCAGCCGGTTTCGGCAGGCAGCTTAAAAATACGAACCGGTTATGTTAAACATCCTTATTGGTTCTGTATTGTTATAAATGATTATTACATTAAAAAGACCGTTATTGACTCATGCTTGCACCTTTATCATAATCCGTATAAATAAATTTATCTTTCCCGGATAATATATTTTTAAAGCTTTCACTGCCTGTATTTTTTTGATATGACGGCCCTACTTTATTTTTATAAATCATAATAGCATAAACATCCTGACCGTATCTGTTAGGTCGTTTTGTGCCATTTACATCCATTATAATTGAACCGCAAAGATGTACTGGGTTTGAGCGAACTTGTTCGTTGCCATTCTCGTCAAGAATAGGCCTCCCATGTTCATCTGTTGGAACATAGGATTCTATTGCATAGCAGTCTGCATTATGGCGCTGCGTTATATACAAAATTGCTCCATTATTTAGTACTATTGCAGGATAAGCACTTTCCCATACCGTAGCAGTTTGTTTGTTATCTGTATACATTAAAGCGTATTTTATCCCATAATAATAATGTGAACAGTCTTTTTGTCTGGAATTTTCACAAATTTTGGCTCCGTTAAAATACTTTATAAAATTCTGAGCAGTCTGCATATGTGTATTTGATGGATTAAATAAGCCGGAATTATCACCCACAAGAGAAAAGTCGGATTGAGCTTTTAAAACAGCATTATTTACATCAGAGTAAACTTTTCTTACAAGATTTGCCAGCTCTTTGTCCTGATATTTTTGGATAAGAGACGGAAGGGTCATAGCAGCAACAACCCCGATTATGCCTAGGGTTATTAAAACCTCGGCCAGAGTAAATGCAATTCGACGAGGCGATAAATAGTATGGTGAAAAAACTTCCGCCAAGGTGAACGCGACTTTACGAGGCGAGTGTGGCCTGAGGCGCCGCCATATTATGCTGCGCTCTTTAGTATTCAGCGAAATATTATTGTAGGTTGGGGTTTCCACCCCAACATTAGATTCATTGATATTGAAATCTGTATATTCTTGCAGGTGGTAGGATCCTGAAATACTCTGCGAGCACCCTCCCTTGTAAGCCTCCTTTACGTCGGCAACAAGAGGAGCTGCAATTTCAGGATGACATGGGGAACTATTTATCGACTTTTTCCCGATGAGGTCATCGCAGTTTTTATGTAGGTTGGGGTAGAAACCCCAACCTACATTATCTTTAAAATATTCCACACAGCGACACGTTATAGGGAAGTCCCTCAGGGACAAGCCCCAACCTACTTTAATTTTGTTGTTGTAAAACCTACAACCTGTATTTTGACTGTATTTTATCCTTACGAAATTATCAAAAACGTGTCTATACCGTTGTCCTGACACATGCAATTTGCCGTAATGGCCATAGGACAAGGCTTTTGGGGTTAGTCTAGCCCCCCCCCCCCCTAGGGAAATCCGTACTATAATTGAATTTTAGCATTATTTTATCCTCCTTTTACTTTTATTATACATTATTTTTCGAGTTTTGCAAGGGGGGGGGGCTACCCCCCTTTTACATGACGCGTCGCTGTGTGTGACGCAATGGGAATAGTTTTAAGTACTTAAACTTCCACGATGCATAATGTTTTCTTTTTGTGCCTGAGACATGACATTATGGCGCTGCACTTTCTGAGACGCAAAGTGGGGATATTTTTGAGGAATTAATATTTTTTTTTTTTGTTATAAAAGCCCGCCGTAACAATCACGGCGGGCTTTTATGCTTGTATATATTTTATCAAACTTTGGTTTAAGTCCTAATACATCCTGACAAGTTCACGCACCTGAGCGATAACTTCTCCGGCCCGTTTACGGGCTTTTTTATCGCCTTCAGATAAAATATCTTTTACTTCATCAATATGATTTTCGTAATAGACCCGTTTTTCTCGAATCTGTGCAAGACATTCATTAATTTTAGCTCCTAATTGGCGTTTGCAGTCAGCACAACCGCGTTCTCCCTTTTCGCATTCGGAGCGGACAATAGAAACTTCCTGCTCTGAACCGAAAATTTTCCAATATTTAAATGCAACTTCACAATCATCCGGATGTCCAAGGTCTGTTTTTCTCATACGGCTTCTATCTGTAATAGCGGTCATGACCTTTTTAGCAGTAACCTCTGCTGTATCAGAAATTTTTATGTCATTCTGGAAGGATTTACCCATCTTGTTTCCGTCAAGTCCGCATATTAATGAGCAGTGATTCAGGATAGGCTGGGGTTCATTAAAGAATTCAGTGTTATAGATATTGTTAAATCTTCTTGCAATGTCCCTTGTAATTTCAATATGGGCTACCTGGTCAACGCCTACCGGCACGGCATTCGCGTTCATCATCATAATATCCGCACTCATCAGAACCGGATAACCCATAAGTCCGTAACTTATTTGGGAATTTTGTCCTTCTTTGGTTCTGAGGATTTTTGCCATATCTTTTAAAGTAGGGTCACGTTCAACCCAGTTTTGCGGAGTAACCATTCCCAAGTACACATTTAATTCTGCTATTTCCGGGATATGTGATTGAACATATATTGTAGAAATTTCAGGATCAATTCCGGCCGCAAGCCAATCAATCGTAACATCCAAAACATCATTTTTTAAATTTTCTGTCTTGTCATATTTAGTAGTTAGAGCATGCCAGTCTGCAACAAAAAAATAGCTGTCATATTTATGCTGAAGTTTAACCCAATTTTGGATTACACCCAAATAATGTCCAAGGTGTAATTTCCCGGTAGGCCGCATGCCTGATACAATTAATTGACTCATAAACTTTACCTTTCTTTTTCAATACAAAAATATTATAACTCAAATAAACTTTACCTTTGTTTTTGTACGGATAAAATTACCGGAGTGTAAGTTAAAGAAAGTTCCGGAAATGCCCGTGAATACTTTTCACAGAAATCTTTAACTTCTCTTATGCTCCATTTTACAGAAGATAAAGAGTTGACCCCTGTATTTTTCATGTGCGCCAGAATTTGCAGTGGATTTTCAAAATTCATTTTATATTCGAAATGTTCGGCTGAAATTATATCAAATTTATCCTTGAGTAATAATGTCAAATCCTCAAGAGATTTATAATCCAACGAGAGCCCGGTAATAGAATAGAACTCTTTGAAATTATCAGGTAAAAAAGTAGAAAACGCTAAAATTCCTTCAGAACTTAGCAGATTATAACATTTCTCCAAAACCGTATCTAAATTCCCAAACCATTGAAACACAGCGTTTGAAATAATAAGGTCAAATTCCGGTTTAAAATTTATCCTTCTGAAATCTCCGGCGTAAAATACAGATTGGGGAATATATTTTTTTACATAATATTCAGACTTTTCCACAAGATCGTTTGCAAAGTATTTTTGAAAATCAATGTGATCGGATAATTCTTTTGTTAAAATTCCGGCGCCTGCTCCGATTTCAAGAATACTGCCAAACCTCTGCTTGGGAAGGGAAGATATTAGTTTTTCTGCCATAATTTTTTGAACAATGGCGTTTTCAAAATATTTATCAATACTTTTTTGAAAATGTTTTTTTATTGTTTTTAATTCTAACTGCATTTGTTTAAGATTTCATCCCAGCTTTTAAATTCATAAAAAGGGAAATGTCCGTTGTCAAGTAAAATCGACGGGGTATTATATTTTTCCCAAAATCTGACCTGGTTGCGGGTCGGAATAATTTTATCAGTATCACTGATTATAGCACAGTTATAAAAAATATTGTATTCGTGGTCTCTGTTTTTAATAAAATCGTTTAATACAGTAAGTTCCTCGGCCCTGTCTTTAATAGATCTTTCAACCGGATTGCAAAGATATTTTTCATAGTCCGTTGGATTTTTAAACAAATTCTGCTGGAATTTCCCCCTAAGTCCGCTATCAACATATTTTAAAGTCAGATCAAAAGTTCTTTGCGGTATACCAAGCTCATCATCAATCGGAAACGGAGTCCCGTTAATTGCAATTTTCTTATCAAACCAGGGCAGTACTTCCCGCAAAATATAGGCAATATAGACACCCATTGACCAGGTAATAAGAAAATATTTTTTATACCCGTTAAAAATTGCTTGGGGAAATTCAAGTTCTTTATAGTCATAAAATACAACAATGTCATTTTTTCCACAGTCAAGATTTTCAAACGGCTTATGGTCAAAGCTCCAGCCGCAAAAAAATATAATTAAATTTTCGTTATTTGCTTTATTTAGCCAATGATGTTTCATTCTTACCTCTTAATATTTATTAATATTCTACAACAAAAGCGCAAAATTTTTACTGTTTATACGTTATAATAAATGTGTGTATGTGTAAAATAAAGGATTCGTCATGGTAGAAAGTGTTAATAATGTGCAGCCAGTGGTTACAGTAAAAAATGATAACGCAGGCAGAAATGCTGCTATTGGCGGGGCTGTCGGTCTCGTTGGTCTTGGCTCTGTTGGTTATAGTACAAAGAAAATTTTTAAAGATGACAATTTTACAGATGAATTTATCAAAGAAGTAAATAAGAGTATGATAAACGGCATTGCTGATGATAAATCTGAAAGAAAAATTATGAATTCTCTTTTATCGATGGAAGAAAATCCTTCAATTGATAAAATTAAAAAATTCTTAAAAAATCATAAAAAATATATTGAAAAAGAATCCGGAGAAAAAATTGCAGATGTTTTGAAGCAAACTGATGACGATATTAAGGACACTTTCAATATGATAAAAGAACAATTTGATAAAAATATAAAATCAGAATTGAATGAAGTTTCTGAATCGCTTACTAATTTATTTGATAAAGATAAAAAGAAATTTAACATTCCGGACAATATGAAAGATAACGAACTGGTAAAGGCGATATCTTCTGCCCGGAAAAAAATTAAGGGTAAAGCCGGTCTGGTATGGGGCGTTGCATCCGGAGCTGTCTTAGGTGCCGGAGCATACATTGCAACAAAACTTTCCGGGAATAAACAAGCATAAGTTTTAAAATATAACTGATAAAATACGATTTAAAGACCCATTCTGAAAATTTTTCAGCGTGGGTCTTTGATATTTAATGTTTTGAGTAATTTTACCAGAGTCTCTAAATCTTTAGTTTCAATATCGGTTGTTAGAGAAAGTCTTAGCCTTGAAGTTCCGTTAGGTACAGTCGGAGGCCTTATCGGAAGAGTAAAATATCCGTTTTGGTATAAAATTTTGCTAAGCTGTACGGTCTTATCGTTTTCACCGACAATAACCGGAATAATATGACTTTCACTGCCTAAGGAATTCCCAAGAGCAAGCATTTTCATTCTGGCTTCATATGTATGAGGAAGTTTGTTTTCAATAATCCATTTTGAAAATGCAATATTTATTGGCGGCAGAGCCGTTGAAAAAATAAAAGACCGAGCTTTATTAATTAAATATTCAATAAGAATTTTGCTGCCGGCAGCAAATGCTCCCATTGAACCGATTGCTTTCCCGAATGTTCCGACAATTAAATCTATATCAGAAGTTATTCCGAGCTTTTCACAAACACCAAGACCATTTTGCCCAAACACCCCAAAAGCATGCGCTTCATCAAGAACCAAAATACAATCATATTTCTTTTTTAGTTCAACAAGTTTTTCTAAATCCGCAATATCTCCATCCATACTAAAAACACTTTCAGAGACAATCACTGCATTTTTATAATTTCCTCTCTCCCGCTTAAGAAGAGCTTCCAAATTTTGCATATCATTATGTTTGTATCTGAAAAATTTCCCTTTTGAAAGCAGCATTCCGTCAATAATACTTGCGTGATTAAGCTTGTCTGAAAAAATAACATCTCCGGCTCCGGCTAAAGAACTGTTAATTCCCACATTGGCATGATATCCGCTGTTGAAAAGAAGAGCGGATTCTTTTTTTAATAGACTGCTGATAAGTTTTTCCAACTCATTATATACGGGTAATGTACCTGTAAGCAGCCTTGCAGATGCACTTCCAAAGGAATATTTACTGCCGGCATACTCCAAAAATTCTGCTGTAATTTCTTCATTATCAGCAAATCCAAGATAGTTATTTGATGAAAGATTTAAAAGCTTTTTATTATCAATATAAATATACTTCCCGGATTTAGATTTAAAGTCTTTTATTAAACGCAAATGCGAAGCCTCGCTCAAATCCGTTAATATTTTGTCATAAGTTTCAAGCATACAAAAATTTTAAACTAAACACAATGTCTTAACAAGCGGCCGGCATGTTATTGTCTGATAAATTTTATGAAGTTGGAAATTAATAAAAATGCTGAAGTTTGAATGCTGTAAAATTATATAATTTCCGGTCGGTTTCTATATGTTATTTAAAACTGGCCTCTTTACTTTCAGGCGGATTTAATATATTATATTGTTTATAAAAAGGAACATCTAATGGAAAATAATTTAAAATATAAACGAATTCTGATAAAAATCAGCGGGGAAGCACTTTTAGGAGATCAACAGTTCGGCATTGACCAAAAACCAGTTCAAAAGATTGCATTGGAAATTAAAAAGGCAAAAGAATTGGGGGCGCAAATCGCTGTTGTTGTCGGCGGAGGGAATATTTTCCGCGGGATGAGAAACAGTGCAAAACTTGGAATGGATCAGGCAAGCGGTGATTATGTTGGTATGCTTGCGACTGTTATGAATGCAATTGCCCTCCAGAGTGCGTTCAATCAAATCGGGGTTCCATGCCGTGTTCAAAGTGCATTGGCTATAAATCAGGTCGCAGAACCATATATTCGTCATCGTGCTATCAGACATCTTGAAAAAGGTCGTGTTGTTATTTTTGCCGCAGGAACCGGTAATCCGTTTTTTACAACCGATACCGCAGCTGCTTTAAGAGCGTCTGAAATTAATGCTGAGGCAATGCTTATGGCTAAAAACGGCGTCGACGGTGTTTACACCGATGACCCTAAAACTAATCCGCGGGCTGAAAAATTAGAAACAATTGCGTATGATGATATCATTAAAAACGGTCTTAAAGTTATGGATACTTCTGCTTGTGCTTTATGTAAACAAAACAATATACCAATAATTGTTTTTGATTTTGAGGCTGAAGACGGGATATCAAAAATTTTACATTCTGAAAAAATTGGTACTTATATTAGTTAATTATAAAGAAAGAGGTTTAAAAATGTCTGAACTTTCAAGTGAGGCTTTAGAAGAATTATTCTTATTCGGCGAAGAAAAAATGGAAAAAGCTATTAACCAGTTAAAGCGTGAATTTGGTTCTATCCGTTCCGGACGTGCTAATCCAATGATTTTAGATAAAGTTATTGTTGAATATTACGGGGCTCCTACTCCTTTACGCCAAATGGCTCAGGTCACTGTGCAGGAGGGGACTACTTTGGTTATTACTCCTTATGATAAATCAATTTTAAAAGAAATTGAAAAGGCTATTATAAAAGCAGAAATCGGTATTACGCCTAACAGTGACGGTATATGTATCCGTCTTGCTTTCCCGCCTTTAACAGAAGAAAGAAGAAAAGAAATTGTCAAAGATGTTAAAAAAATAGGCGAAGAAGCAAAGGTTGCTGTGCGTAATGTCCGCCGTGATATGTCTGATGATCTTAAAAAAATTGAAAAAGAAGCAAAACTTCCTGAAGATTTAGTTAAAGATAACCAGGAAAAAATCCAAAAACAAACAGATAAATATACAGGTATTGTAGATAGTTTAGTTTCTGAAAAAGAAAAAGAGGTTATGACTGTATAATGGAAGAAAATAAACTGGGGTTGAATAAAAATGCCCAAAGAATGTTGACCGGTTTTTTGCTTGGAACTGTTGTTATGTGCTGCATAATTGTAGGGAAATTTGCAATTCTTGCTATGGTATTAACAATAATATTCCTAGCAACCAAGGAATATGTGAAAATTCTTAAGCATAAGGGCTTTTTCCCTAGTTTCAAGGTAATGCTTCTGGCAGAACTTTTGCTTGCCTGGGTTGCATATGTTCAGCGTTTTGACCTGGTTGCTCTTGTTTTGTCTTTTTGTTCAATCGGTTCGTTTATGTGGGTATTATTTTGCGGAAGGCAGCCTTATATAGCTAACGTCGCAACAACGTTGCTTGGTATTGTTTACTGCGGATGGTTCCCTCTTCACTTAATCTTTTTGAGAAACATGCATTGCGCCAGATTTGACAGCGGATTAGGATTTGTTGTCCTTATGTTTACTTCCATTTTGCTTACAGATATCGGTTGTTACTATGTAGGGACAAAGTTCGGAAAGCATAAGCTGGCACCGGTTATTAGCCCAAATAAGACTATTGAGGGTTCTGTTGGCGGTGGAATTTTTTCCGTTATCGGAGCTGTTGTTATAGGATATTTCTTCGGGCTTGAGTGGTATCTTGCCTTAATTGCAGGATTGCTATGTACTGTTTTTGCTCAAATTGGGGATTTATCTGAATCATTAATAAAGCGTGACGCTGGAGTTAAGGATTCAGGACATTCTCTCCCGGGGCATGGCGGATTTTTAGATAGGACAGATAGTTTTATATTTACTATCCCTATGATGTATTACTTCTGTTACTATTTTATATTCCACAACAATCTTTTAAATGATTTTATTCACTTTATAAGAGGTTTATTTTAATGAGTGATATTTCTTCAGAGGTAGAGCGAATTTTCGGGATTAAAACTACCACTTCCCAAAATTACAGATATGCACTTACACATACTTCTTATACAAAGGAAAAAGAACTTCCGTACAATGAATGCTATGAAAGATTGGAATTTCTTGGGGATGCAGTATTAAAACTTGCAATTTCTAATATCCTTTACAAAATGTATCCTGATTATGCTGAAGGAGAGATGTCAAAAATCCGTTCGATAATTGTTTCGGATAATATTTTGGCAAAAATTGCCGCAAATATTGGTGTCTGTGAATTAATAATCGCAAGCGAACATGAGTACAAGCAGGGAATTACAAGACTTGAATCGGTTTCTGCCTGCGCGTTTGAAGCAATATTGGGCGCGTACTTTCTTGACGGTAAATTTAATGAACTTTTAGATTTTCTTGAGAAAACTTTCAGAGATTATATATTAGAAATTGAGCAGCATTTTGCAAAATATAACGCCAAGGCTATCTTGCAGGAATATACACAAAGTTTAACAAAGGAAACTCCGGTGTACACACTTATTGAGACTCATGGAGCCGACCATAATAAAACATTTGTTGTAGAAGTTTCATATAAAGACCAGGCCCTTGCAATCGGTACGGGTAAGTCAAAAAAAGAGGCTGAACAGAAGGCTGCATTTGAGGCTTGTAAAAAGCTCGGGGTATTAAAAAATGAGTAGGGTAATTGTTTCACCGTCAATTTTGTCTGCTGATTTTGCTAATCTTGAAAGAGATATAAAGCGTGTGGAAAATGCAGGTGCTGATTGGCTTCATATTGATGTTATGGATGGGCATTTTGTACCTAATATTACAATTGGTGTTCCTGTTACAGCATCTATAAAACAAATAGCCAAGCTGCCTTTGGATGTACACTTGATGATAGAAAATCCTCAAAACTTTGTTGAACCTTTTGTAAAGGCAGGAGCAGATATTTTGACATTTCATTATGAGGCAGTTGAGGCTGATAAAATCAAATCACTTGCCGGCTATATAAAATCATTTGGAGTTATGACCGGGATGTCAATTAAACCTAAAACCAATGTAAAAGATGTGTTACCATATTTAACAGATTTGGATATGCTGCTTGTCATGACTGTTGAGCCGGGTTTTGGCGGACAAATGTTTATTGAAGATTGTGCCGCTAAAATAAAACCGGTTAGAGAAATGTTTCCCGAACTTATTATTCAGGTTGACGGCGGTATAAATGCCAAAACCGGCAAACTTTGTAGAGATTTAGGGGCGAACTCTCTTGTTGCCGGAAGTTATATCTACAAATCTGATGATATTGAAAAAGCTATTATTTCGTTACGGGGATAGGTTCGGCGAAATAAGTTTTTTTTTTTATAAATACTGTTTTCAAAATAGTTTATTAGGCTTTAAAATAGTCGCAGATCAACTTTTCCTTACGCGGGAAAAGTCTTATTACTTTTTCAGCCAGTTTATTTTTATTTAAATCGTCAAGCTGTTTTTTTAGGATTGCTTTTTCAATTACAACCTTGTTGTATAATTCGGAGCAGATAACACTTTTGTCAACGTGTGGTATTAATTTTGCAAGCTGAACTTCTTTCTCTCTTATTGATTTAATTAGCTCTTTTTTCACTTTAAGAAAACCTCATTAAAATATGTCCGTATTTACTAAACCTTAAATAATCCATTTCTGTATTATAAGGATAATATTAACTTTAAAATTTTAAATCGACTTTTTAGGTGATTTTATACATTTGCAGGAGATAAATCATACTCATAGCCTATTTTTAATGCTTTAATATTCATAGGGAGCAAATTTTTTCTATGAGCCGGAATAACGACGTCAAGGGCTTTTTCCAAGGTCTCAATTCCTGTAAGCTTGCTGATATGTGCAAGAATCCCAAGTGAGAGAATATTTGTCATTTTGGCATTCCCCAATTCATCTGCCATCTTTGTCATAGGAGCAAAGAAATAATGAATATCATTCCTTTGTTGTAATTTTTCAACCAATGTTGAATTTGCTATCATCCATCCGCCTTTTTTGATTTTAGGAAGAAACCGGTCAAATGACGCTTGATTAAGGGCAATAACAAAATCCGTTTCATTTTTATTTACGGAACTTACATCTTCAGAATCATTCATGACGATTTCGCAGTTAACGGTTCCTCCGCGCATTTCTGCTCCATAACTTGGATACCAGGTAACATTTTTGTTATCCAGCATAAACGCGTTTGCCAGAACTTCTCCTGCTAATAGTACTCCTTGTCCGCCAAAACCGGCTATTATAAAATTCTTTTCCATAATGCTTTTCCCTTAATTATTTTTTTCTGTAATGTCCTTATAAACCCCCGGAACAAAAACCGGCATCATTTCTTCTCTTACACGCTGATGAGCTTGTTGAGGAGTTTTTTTCCAGTTGGTCGGGCAAGTTGAAAGGATTTCAACAAAACTAAATCCTAACCCTTTATTTTGGATTTCAAAAGCTTTTTTTATGGCAGCTTTTGCTTTTCTAATGTTAGGCACTGTATCCAGCGAAACTCTTGCAGAATATGCTGTTCCGTCACATAATGCAACATGTTCTGCAATTTTTATTGGATAACCGTAATATTCAACATTTCTTCCGGTTGGAGATGTTGTCGTTACCTGCCCAAGGAGGGTTGTTGGGCCAAGCTGGCCTCCGGTCATGCCATATGTTGTGTTATTAATACATATTGCTGTAACATTTTCACCTCTTAATGCACAGTGAAGACTTTCCGCCATTCCGATAGAGGCAAAGTCTCCGTCACCCTGGTATGTAAAAACAGTTTTATTCGGCCGGGCGCGTTTTACGCCGGTTGCCTCAGCTAAGGCTCTTCCATGAGGAGCTTCAATTGTGTCTACTTCCAGAAAATCATATAAAGTAACAGAACAACCAATTGAGGCAACTGCTATAGTGTTTTCACGCAGCCCCAATTCATCAAGTACTTCTGCAACCAGTCTGACCGCAACCCCGTGATCACAGCCCGGACAGAATGAAAATTTTGATCCTTTTTTTATACTTTCGGGTATTTTAAATGTTTGAGTTAATGTTGTCATTGATTATTCTTCACTT
This sequence comes from Candidatus Gastranaerophilales bacterium, assembly GCA_944325075.1. GTDB lineage: Bacteria > Cyanobacteriota > Vampirovibrionia > Gastranaerophilales > Gastranaerophilaceae > UBA1221. The sequence goes on along the minus strand of CALUYU010000026.1, from coordinate 15,576 downwards.
TCTTTTATTATTCTTTCAACAATTTCTTCAACAGAAGGCGGATTGCCTACCGGTTTGTTTATAAGTTCTACCGGCACTTTCCCGTTGACTGCAAGTTTGATATCTCTAATCATTTGTCCCATATTGATTTCTACAGAGATGAATTTTTTTGCTGTTTGGGCAAGTTCTGCAATCCTTTTAGACGGGAACGGATAAAGAGTTATTGGTCTTAGAAATCCGACTTTTAAACCAAGTTTACGACAGTGTTTCATTGCGGATTTGGTATTTCTGGCAGGTGAGCCGAAACTTACTAAAATAATATCAGCATCTTCAGTATTAAATTCTTCCCAGTCAGTTTCATTTTCTTCAATAAGCTTGTATTTTGCGTGTAAATTTTCCAAAAATTCACATTGATCGTCTGCACTTGGGGCATAAGATCTGATAACCCTTGCAGGTCTTCCTTTTGCGCCGGTTAATGCCCAGGAGGAATTGTCAACTTCAGGGTAAGGATAGTCTGTAAATTCAACAGGCTCCATCATTTGACCAAGAAGTCCATCCGCAAGAAGAACTGTTGGATTTTTATATTTATGGGCAAGGTAGAATGCTTTATAAGTAAGATCCACGCATTCCTGAACAGTTGCCGGAGCAAGAACAATAAGCTTGTAATCTCCGTTTCCGCCTCCGATTGTTGCCTGGTTGTAATCTCCCTGCGACGGATAGATATTTCCAAGTCCAGGTCCGCCTCTCATTACACTTACCAGGACGACAGGAAGCTGGTCAGAGGCTGCATATGATAATGCTTCCTGCATTAAAGACACAGCGCAAGATGAAGATGATGTCATTGCTTTTGCGCCGGTTGAGCATGCCCCTATTACCATATTTATTGCGGCAAGTTCGCTTTCAGCAGAAACATAAGCTCTTTTAAGTTCCTGCATTTTCCCGCTCATAAATTCGCCTATTTCGCTCTGCGGTGTTATCGGGTATCCGAAATAACACTCACATCCGGCAATTACAGCAGCATTTGCTATTGCATAATTCCCTTTGGTTAAAACTTTTTTATTTGTTTTTGTCAAGCATTCAGTCATAATTATTTATCCTTTGTATACTTCTGTTATTGCCATATCAGGACATCTTGTTGCACACATTGCGCAGCCAAGACATTCGTTATTCGGGTCGTCAAATTCAACTAAGTGAACTCCAAGATTATTAACTTTGTCGCCGATTTTTAATAATTTTTTAGGACATTCTTCTATACACAAGTAGCATCCCTTACATCTGTTTTTATCAATTACAATATGGCTCATTTCAAATCACCTCTTCTACAATGTCAAGAGTATTATAGCACTTAATATAAATTTGTTCTTCTTTTCTTTACATTTTAATACAATTCCTTAACATTTTGCTATATTCGCTATTGTTCTGCTAAAATATTATTGGGAAAATGTGTATTTTTTAAGGGAAAAATAAATGGCAGAAAAAGTTGAAGAAATAGCAGAACTTCTTGAAGGTTTAAAGCAAGAAAACGAAATTAATGCTGAAGATTTTACAAAACTTCTTACGGAAATAAAAAGTAAAATAGAGGGAATTCAGGGTGATAACGCCGGATTGGATTCTGTTGCCGGTGAAATAAAACAGTTGTTGAATAATAAATTTATTGCCGGAGCTGATAAATTTGAGGAATTAGGTGTTGTTCTTGAACGTATGTCTGATCTTATAAATACTTATTCAGATAATTCTGCTGTTGCAGACGAAATAAGAACCTTGTCTGAAAATTTTAAGTCAGGTTTTGAGTCTGTTGTAAATTATGCCAATAATGATGCTGAAGCAAAAAATCTTCTTCTTGAAAAACTGACTTCTCTTGAAAATGCAATAAATAACGGTGCAATGGTTGAAGTGCTGAGACACAGAACAGATGAGCTTGTTAAGGGATATGAAAATTTTGTATCTGATGCCAATTTACGTCATGGGAATATGGTTTCTGCCATCGTTGATCTGAGAAACACTATTGATGATTATTCCTCTAAAACAGCATTTATGTGTAATTCGGTTGAAAGTTCTCTTGACAATAACAGTCAGAAAATCTCAGACCTTGAATCAACTGTTTCTTCTAACCTTAGCAATGTTAATTCAAAGTTATATTCTATGGGGGATGATGTTCAAAAAACTCTTAATGATGGGTTTGAGCATTTAAAATATTTGAGCAGCAATCTGTCCGAATATATGAATAGTAATTCTCTTGAGGTTAAAACTATTCTTGAATGTTTGCGGGCTAATGTTTCTGAGTATTCGGAGCATATAAAAGAGGAATTTAGTTCTTTTAACGCGGATATTACCCAGAAAATTGCGGACAGTTATAATATGCAAAGTGCCGATGTTACAACGGTTTTGCATAATATTAAAGGTTTAGAAGATATTATTGCGCAAAAGTCAAACGAGTTTGAAACTTCTGTTTCTGACAAGTTTGAAAGCATACTTGAATATGTTAATACTTTTAAAGAAGCAGTTCTCGCGCTGAAAGAAGATAATGAGTCTTTTTGGGGCGGAAAATTAAATGATCTTGCTGATACATTGCAATCTGCAATGGCGGCTTATGAAAAACTTCTCGAGGATGTTCGTGGAGAAATAAATTCAAATGCTAAAATGATAGCTGACACTTCCGAAAATCTTATATCAAAATTGAGCAATGACAATTTAAATGATATTAACCGGGTTAAAGATGAAGTTATTGCCTCTGCAGGGGCTAATGTCGAAATTTTATCTGATAAAATTAATGATATTACAAATAGTTTAAAAGATTTTACGTCTGTTACAGCCGGGAATTTAAGCGAATATCTTTCATCAATAAAAGAATTGTTTGTAGATTTTTCAAATAAAGTGGAAACGTCTCAGTATAAAGATGAGATTATAGAAAAAATTGCTGATTTGGAATTATCTATGAATAAATCCGAGCAGGAACAGATTGCTAATATTGAACATTTAACGTCGTTGCTGAGTTCGTATAAAAATGCTCTTGATGCTTTTATTGAAGAGGCTGAAAGTTCAAAATCTGCATATTTAAAATCATTGGAAGATCTTAAATTGGCCGTTGAATCTTCTGATAGCCGGGAATTGATAAATAATTTAGAAATTCTTATTAATCAAAAGAGTAATCAAAAAGATGAAAAATTACTATCAATATCTGAAATTTTAAATGCTTATGAGGATAAACTTGAGACTCTTACGAATAATCTGGAAATAATTAATATTTCAAATAATAGCGGAATAGCAGAGTTAAGACAACTTATAAGGGAATCTCTTGATAAAGACGATTTTATTTCTAAAATAGAGAATTTGTTTGCAGAAAAGCATTCTACAGATGATTTAAAATTTAATGAAGTTGAAGATATTCTTAATGAATATAAAACACTTATTAGTCAGCTTTCTCTTACACTGAATAACCAGGAATCTCTATATGCAGGGAAATTTGTTGAACTTAAAGATTTTATAGAAAATTCATCTTCAAAAGAAGAAATTATTGAGAAGATCCAGGATTTTATTGATGAAAAATTTAATGAAAATGATCTGAAGTTTGATGATATATCCAGTATTATTGAAGATTACAGTAACAGTGTGGCGGAATATAATAACTATGTCCGCTCACAAAATGATGATATCTTAATGTCTTTGGAAGATTTGAAGTCAATTATTTCTGAATCTTCAAATTTGGATGAGGTAGTTCAAAGGCTGGAATTAGTTGTTGATGAAAAGGCCGGGAAAAACGAAAAAACTCTTAATGATTTAAGAGATCTGGTTTCTGAATACAAAAATTCGATTGATAAGCTGAGCGGAGATATCCGGATTCAAAATGGAAATACCTTATCCGAGCTTGAGGAACTTAAGACATTAGCTTATGATTTATTACCCAAACAGACTTCAATCGATAATATTTCTGAATTGATTAATAACCAAACTTCAGAATATAAAGATACGCTTTCTTCCGGGTTGTCAGACGTAAAAAATTCTATACAAAATATCATAGAAAATCTAAAAGAAACTATCCCGCAGAATGATAGTTCTGAAATTTTGGGTAAAATCAGTGCGCTTGATATGCAATTGAGCGATGTTTCACTGAACTATGAACAGTCCTTTGACTTGCTCAATAATAAATTGCGTGAATATGTTGAGATTTCTGAAAAAATTTCAACCGATACTAACGCAAAACTTGATATTTCTATAAATGAATTTGAAACAATACGGTTAAATTTCGAGGAGTTGTCAAACAAATTAACAACACTTGTAGGTGATTCCGGACTGATTGAAATTCTCGCAAATATAAGGCAGCAGTTTAATGTTGTGCTTGCGGAAATTAAAAATGAAAAAGAAGGCGGAAATGCAGATTTAACAAATGTTTTTAATAGCGGCATTGAAACTATAAGCAGTAACCTGTATTTAATAGGGCAAAATCTTGAAGAGGTTCGTATAAAACAGGGTGAAGATTATAATGACATAATTTCAATGTTAGAGACAAATATTTCGGATTTAAAATCAAATCTTGAGGTTTCTGCCGGGAATATTAACGAAATTATTAATTCTAAAATACAGCAGATATATACAGATTTTGAACCGGTAAAAAATGCTGCAAATAATTTTTTAAGTTTTAATTTTGCTGATGCGGTAACATCAATTAAAGAGCAGATAGAAATTTCTTATATCAATATCTTATCAGAGTTAAGCTCCTCACTTGATAAAAATTCGGCCTTTGAAAAACTTGAGGCTTCATATAAAGATTCTGTAAGCAAGTTATCAGAGTTTGAGGATTTTATCAGAGAATCAGTTGACTCCAATCTTGAGTCAATTAATGATGCTTTAACAAATATTAGTAATATCATTCAAACTAATTTGTCTGCTGCCGGAGATCCGCAGAGCGGCCTTCAGGCAGATTTGTCAAAATTAGAGGCTAAAATTCAGGAAAATAAGGATTGTCTAAAAACATCATTTACCCAGGCCCTTGAAGAGATTAGAGAGATTATAAATAAAAAGCAGTCTACAGAATTGGAAGAGTATAGAAATTCTTTGCTGCTTTTATGTAATAATGATGAACTTATGGATTTGGTCCGCGGGGTGAATAAAACTCTTGCAGATAGTATTGAAAAACTTAGCAATGAGCAAACAGCAGCTTCTCAGGATATCCTTGATGTGATTAATTCTCTTAAGACTACAGTAGATTCCACTCTTGAGGTTGTTCGGGAAAAATTTGAAGGAGGGCAATCTGCTCCTGATGAAATTATTAAGCGTGTCGATACTATAAATGCAAAACTTGATGTTATTGCAATGGCTGCGGAAAGTTCGGAAATTATTGATTCTGTTAATGACCTGAATGATACTTTGCAGCATGTTAAGGATAAGATGGCTTCATTTGAGGAAACTATTAATGATAATTTATCCTATAAAGAAGTTTTGCAAAAGATTGCGGCAAAACTTGACGGTATCTCTGAAGGCAGCGGTGCTGATTTAAGTCTTGAATTAACTGAATTAAAAGAGCAGATTAAGAAATTTACGAATGTTTCAGAGTCGACATTTAAACTGGAAGAACTTGTAAGGTCTGTTGATAATAAGCTTGATGTTATTGCAATGAGCGATATGTCGGAAAGCACAGAGTCCGAATTGCAGGATTTGAAAGATGCCGTTGAATCATTAAATTCTGCCATTTCTTCTAATAATAGTTTGGAAGATTTAATTCGAGGAATAGATAACAAGCTTGATGTTATTGTGCAAACAGAAGGGGATGAATTTGCTGTTGATATTGAAGAAATTAAAGACAGCATTACATCACTTGAAACGCTTATTAGGTCAAATTTCAATCTAACAGATATAATATCCGCTATTGATAAAAAACTTGATATTATCGTTCAGACTGAGGGCGATGAATTTATGTCTGAAATCGGTGAACTTAAAGATGATTTGGCTTTTCTTAAAAATAATCTTCACCCGGATGGCAGCATTAATGAGTTAATCAGCGGCATTAACAATAAACTTGATATTATAGCCCAGGATGATCATTCTGAAATAGTTGATTCCATAGAGGAAAAACTTGACTCAAATTGTAATGAAATAAAAGCCGGGGTTGATGATTTAAGTGACAGTATAAACGGTTTGCAGACTGTATCTAATGAAATTAAATCTACTTTAACTGATATTGAAAAGTATTCGTCCGGTGTTAATTCAACAGTAAATGAGCTCAGCGAAAAAACCGGAGCTATGTCAGAGACACTTGGAAATATCCATTATGTTTCAAACGGGTTGGAAAATAAACTTGAGGATTTGAGTTCTGAAACCAAAATAATAAATGAAAAATTGGATAATATTCAATCAGAGTCTGTTTCCGGTATAAAATTAGAGGATCTTATAAATACTCTTCATAATAAAGTAGATATTCTTGCAATGTCGGAAGATAATGACGTCCAGGATGAGATTATAGAAATTAAGGAATTGCTTGAAGAGCAAATTTCTATGATAAAGTCATCTGACAATGGTTCCGGAGTTAATGCTTCACTGCAAAAACTTTTGGATGAGATTAATAAGATTGATGCAAATATTTCCGGAATAGATTTTTCCCAAAAAGCAAAAGAGATTAAGGAATCAATAATATCAGCGGTTGTTTCTGTTACAAATGAAATTTCTTTTGTTGAGGAAACAGAGGAAATTAAAGATTTTGTTAATGAACGAACCAATGAACTTCATAAGACATTAATGGATGTGAAACATCAGCTTTCATCAATAACAAATACCTCAGATGACATGGATGTTTATACATATACGCTCCAGGATGTTGAATCTGATTTGGCAAAATTAAGACTTGGGCTTAACGACCTGGTAAGTAAATCGTCTGTTAATGAAATTTGTGTTATATCAAATAACATAAACAGAATGGCCAAGGCAATGGACGATTTACGTAATGCTATTATAGAAACAGAGATTAAGCGTGCTGAATCTGGTAATATGAATGATCATATATTAAGTATCAGCTCCAGAATTAATCAGCTTTTACTGTCTCAAAAGGAAGTTGATAAGGCTATTCTGGAAAAACTCGATGACAATACTTCTGCAATTAAACTTCTTGATAATACTCCTATTACATCAAGTATTGAAAAAGTTTTGGTTGCAATGGACGAAAAGCTGTCATACTCTGCTAATCTGAATACTGTTTTGAAAAATGTTATGATGTATCTTGGAGAGTGGATGGACGGAACCACAGAAACATTATCCGGTATATATGATAAAACTTCTAAGGCATCTAATGTTAAAGAAATCATAAAAGAGCTGCGATTTGAACTTCCTCAAAATCATGAAATGCTTAATAGATTGGAAGAAAGATTTAATGAACAGGAATTACGCTTGGATCGTTTGGAAAAACAGCTTGATAGAATGAATAACATTCTTGCTGCCTCTAAATCTGAATCTGATACGTTAGATCGAATTGACAAGATAGATGAAAAACTTGCGAGATTAAGTGTAAATATTGAAAAGCTGGCGTCATATGTTGAATAGTAAAAAAATAATTAAAGATTTAAAAAAAGACCTTACCCCTGACAATGTGCTTGCAACGGTTGAAGAGTGCTATGCATATGCACAGGATGCCTCAAATGTTCGTAAGATTACGGCGATACCCGACGCGGTTGTGTTTGTAAAAACTGTAGAAGATGTTTTGCGTGTTGTTAAAAGTGCAAGGCGATACAGAATACCGATAATATGCCGCGGAGCCGGAACAAATACTGTTGGCGCATGCAGGGCAGAACATGGCGGAATAATTTTAAATTTCTCAAAGATGAATAAAATTATTGAGATTAATAAAGAAAATATGACCGCCAGAGTTCAGCCGGGAGTTGTTCTTGGGGATCTTCAAAAAGCAGTTGAAGAATATGGGCTTTTTTATCCTCCGGATCCTTCTAATTTAAGAGTTTCAACTATTGGCGGCAGTATAGCGCAGTCCTCCGGAGGTGCCAAAACATTTAAATATGGTTCTACCAAGGATTATGTTCTTGATTTACAGGTTGTTACGGCCGATGAGAAAGTCTTAAGAACCGGTTCAAATACTGTAAAAAATGCAACCGGCTATAATCTTACAAGCCTTTTTGTCGGGTCTGAAGGTACGTTGGGCATAGTTACGGAAGCTACTCTGAAATTAATCCCTAAACCTGAGGCTCACAAGGTTATTATGGCATACTTTAATACCGTGGAAGAAGCTGTTGATACTGTAGATATGATTATTTCACAAAGAATATCTCCGGCAACCATTGATTTTATGGACTCAAATGCGATTAAAACTATTGAAAAATTTTATCCGGCAGGTTTGCTGTGTGATAAGGAAGCGGCCCTTATTATAGAGATTGACGGATTTATTTCTTCTATTGATTTTCAGCAGAAAATTATTGAAGATATATTACAAAGACAAAATGCTGCGGCTATCCAGATTTCTAGCAGTGAAGAAGAATATGAAAGGATTTGGACGGCAAGACGTTCCTCAATGGCTGCTTGTGCAAAACTTAAGCCGAATGTTACTACAGATGATGTGATTGTTCCTCGTTGTAACCTTGCCAAACTTGTGCGCGGAATTAGAATGATATGTGACAAATATGATTTAGAGGCTTGTCTTGTTGGTCATGTCGGGGACGGAAGCGTTCATCCGCAGATTCCTATAGACTACAAAGATGACGATGAGTATAGACGCTATAAGTTTGCAAAATCTGAAATATATGATCTGACGGCGAAACTTGGCGGAATATTGTCAGGAGAACATGGTATAGGTATTGAAAAACGTCCTTATATCTCTAAAGTTGTAAATTCTGTTGCACTTGATTATATGCGTTCTATTAAAAAATTGTTTGATCCTGAGAATATTTTCAATCCATATAAAATATTTTAAGGGGATTTTTTATTTATTAAAAAACCGGCGATTATCTTATCGCCGGTTTTTACTGTTATCATTTTAAACAAATTATTTCTTTTCAGTTTCTTGTTTTGCTTTTTCCTGTTCCATTTGTTTAACCTTTTCAGAACTTTCTCTTATGCTTTCCTGAACATCTTTTTGTATTTCTTCAGGATTATAATCGTTATTAACGTATTCGATTTTAGCATTTTTCTTTAAAGATTCAACAAGGTCATCTATGTATTTAAGTTGTTTTTGGTTAACAAGATATTCTTTTATGCTGCTTTTAACCTTTTCAAACGGTTCCTGACCGGCAGCCATTCTATCAGTAACCATAATAATATGATAACCGAATTGAGTTTTAACCGGGCCGACAACTGTATTAGGTTTAGCTTTAAATGCAGCGTCTGCAAACGGAGGAACCATTTCATTCTTAGCAAAGAAACCAAGTTCTCCGCCTTTTTCAGCAGTAGTTGGGTCTTCTGAATTTTCTTTAGCAATTTTGGCAAAAGATGAAGGATCATTTTTTACTTTTGCAAAAAGATCTTTAGCCTTAGCTTCTTTAGCCTTAATTTGTTCATCAACTTTAGCCTTTACTTCAGCTTCAGACAAATTTTTGTTGGCCGGATCAGACTTAACAATTTCTGTTAATTCGTTTGGATTAACAGAGATAAGGATGTGTGCTGCTCTGACTTTTTCAGGATATTTAAATTTGTCAAGATTTTTGTTGTAGAAATCTTTAATTTCAGCATCTGAAACATCGCTGCTGCCCAAAGATTCTGCTAACTTTTTCATTTTAACCTGTTCTTTCAGATCTTTTTTAAAGTCCCCGGCTGTCATTCCGTTTTGTTTAAGAATTTTGTCTAATTGTTCTTTTGAACCAACTTTATCGACAATTGTTTTGATTGCTTCTTCCACGTCATCGTTCGTAACTTTGATGCCTCGTTTAGCAATTTCTTCGTCTAATAATGCTTTTATAATCAGTTCATTTACAACTCTGTTTTTGATTAAGTTGTACATAAAACTGTTTTTAGGATCTTTAATATCTATCCCAAGCTGGCCAAGCATTCCGCCAGAGGCTTGTTTGTTAAAACTTTCATCAAATTGGCCTTGGGTAATTTTCGTATTATTAACTTTAATAATTGTTTGCGTTGATTTTAAACCGCAGCCAGTGAACAAAACGGCAGATACTGCCAGTGTTGTCAATAATTTTTTCCCTCTCATTAAATTCTCTCTTTCTTTTTACTTTGAGTAATCATGACTAACTTTATGTATATAATAAAACAAATCTGTTAAAATGTTAAATACTTCATTAAAATTTATATAAGAATTGTTAAGCAGCAGAATAGAACTTCCTTCCCGGCAGGAGGCCGGTGCGAGTGTAAATTTAATCCTTTTTAGAATTTCCGGCGGGAGCTGTTTTTGTATGAGCTTCCACTCAGGCTGCGTGTAAGGAGTATAAATTCGGATATTGTCGCTGGTTTCTCTTATAACTGAAATTTTTACGTCACTGGCTGCAAGTCTTATACGGATAAGTTTTATTAAATTTTCAACGCTCTGAGGCGGCTTGGCAAAGCGGTCTTTCCACTCTTCTGTAATATAGTCTAATTCAATATCATTTTTTACATCCGCCAGACGTTTATATTCTATCATTTTTTGTTCTTTAGACCCGACCCATTCATCAGGAATAAATGCTGTAACATTAATATCCACGATGGTCTCAACTTTTGTATCAACATGTTCGCCCTGAAGTTCCCGGACTGTTTCTTCTAGCAGCTGGCAATATGTATCAAAACCAACATTAATCATATGTCCGTGCTGTTTTGTTCCAAGAATGTTGCCTATTCCGCGGATTTCAACATCTCTTAATGCTATCTGATAACCGCTTCCAAGTGTTGTAAATTCTTTTATTGCCTTTAATCTTGCAACGGCTTCTTTGGTCATCTCTTTTGACTGTTTATAAAAACAGTAACAGTATGCTTGTCTCTGACTTCTTCCGACTCTACCCCGCAGCTGATACAATTGGGCAAGACCAAATTTATCTGCATCATGGATTATCATCGTATTTGCATTAGGAATATCTATACCATTTTCAATGATTGTTGTTGCAAGAAGAATATCATATTCATGATTTGCGAAATCAATGATTACCTGCTCAAGCTGTTTTTCATCCATTTGTCCGTGTCCGATTGCAATTCTTGCATTAGGGATAAGGCGTTTCAGCTGTAACCTGAACTCTTCTATTGTTTCTACACGGTTGTATAGGTAAAATACCTGGCCTTCACGATCCAGTTCATGGATAATGGCATTTTTTACCATGGTTTCATTCCAGGCCCCGACAAATGTTTTAATCGGAAGTCTGTTTTTAGGTGGAGTATTTATAACGGAAATATCTTTTATGCCGGATAGAGACATATATAAAGTTCTTGGAATTGGGGTTGCAGACATTGCTATTATATCAATATTTTCTCTGAGCTGCTTAAGTTTTTCTTTATGCCGAACGCCGAATCTGTGTTCTTCATCGATTACAAGCAGCCCTAAGTCCTTAAATACTATTCCGTTTTGCAGAAGTCTGTGTGTACCTATAACAACATCACATTCTCCGGTTGCTAAATGTTTTATAGTTTCTTTTTGTTCTTTTGCCGTTCTGAATCTTGAGAGAAGTTCTACATTTACGCCAAAGGGTTTAAATCTTTCAGACATTGTCTGATAATGTTGAAATGCAAGTATTGTAGTCGGAACTACAACGGCGGCTTGCTTGCCTGATGTTATTGCCTTAAATATGGCACGCATTGCAACTTCTGTTTTCCCAAAGCCTACATCGCCACAAATAAGACGATCCATAGGATTTTCACTTTCCATATCAGCTTTTACATCCATAATAGCCTTCATCTGATCCGGGGTTTCTGTAAACTCAAATGCCTCTTCCATCTCAATTTGCCAATTAGTATCCGGGAGAAACTGTATTCCTTTTTGCATTTTTCGCCGTGCATAAAGCCTAAGCAGGTCATACGCAACTTGTTCTACTTCTTTTTTTACACGGGCCTTGGTTGATTCCCAATCCTTGCCGCCAATACGGGAAAGTTTCGGTTTTATAGAGCCTGAGCCTCTGTACCTGCATAGAAGATTAATTTGCTCGGCAGGGATATGAAGTTTGTCTTTGCTTGCGTATTCAATGGTCAGGTAATCTTTCAGCTGTCCGTCAATTTCCTGCTGAGTAAGGCCTTTATAAATCCCGACCCCGTGAACACTATGGACTACATACTCTCCTTCCTGAATATCGTTTATACTTTCAATATATTCTGCTTTTTCTTTATAGTAGGAGCGTTTTGTAGAAGTTATTTCTTTATTTCTTTTGTTGAATAATTCTCTGTCGGTTAATATGATTGTCTCAAAATCTTCCCAAATCCCGCCTTGTGACGCAATAGACTGAATATAGTTAACTTTGTTGAAAACATCTCTTTCATACAAAATTTCTTTGACGCGTTCAGGGTAATCTGTTGCTATTGTTATATTATTATTGTCATGTTCTTTGATAAACCGGGCTATTTCGTCAAAATTTGCTGTAAAATTTCTGATTGGCATTGCGTTAAATTCAACGATTTCCTGGTTATCTCCTTCTATAAAATTATCAAGGCCTATACGCATAAACCTTGCCATATTTTTTTCAAATTCTTCATAGGTAAAATGGTTAAGGCGTTTTAGCGGTTTTATCAGGTCGAGCTTAAGATTTTCATCTAGCTGGGTTTGAAAATTCTTATCTAAAAATTCGTATTTTGCGTATACTTCAGAGGTTTCATCGGTTACAATAATATAATCTTTGAAATATTCAAATATGCTTGTAAGTTCGTTATTAAAATATTCCTGATAAACTTCTATTCCCTCAAAATACCCTTCTTCTTCAGAAAATTGGGTTATTTGCGGGGCAATAAATTTATATACCGGAAAAATTTCAACTTCCTGAACTTTGTCAACAGACTTTTGTGTTTCGTTGTTAAAGTATCTTAAATCAACAACTTCATCTCCCCAAAGTTCTATTCGTATTGGATTTTTGCCTAATGAAAAGACATCAAGAATATCGCCTCTTGCGCTAAATTCTGCAATATCATTCACCATTGTAGCTTTTTTGTACCCAAGGTTTACTAATTTCCCGGCAAAATCTTTTGTATTAATCTCATCACCGATTTTAATTGTTATCGTATTTTCTGTTAGAAATTTTTCTTTAGGAAATTTTTCAAGCAGTACTTTTACCGGTGCAATAACGAATTGTGGCTTTTTTAGCAGTACCATTAATTGTTCGGCGTAATCGTATTTATTTGAATCTATAGTTTCATACATTGAGATATTTTGAAACGGCAAAATATCTGCATCTGTGTTGAATGCACGCTGAAGATCATTTTGATATTTTAAAGCATTTTGTTCGCTGGATGTTATAAATAAAACTTTTTTCTTAGAAATTTCGCCGGCCTGAACCGAAAGGAATAAACGTAAAAGAGAAACAAGTCCAGTAACCTCAAAAGGAATTCCGCTTTTTACGTTATGTTTAAATAAATCATAATTCTCATTCTGTAAATTTTTAACTGAAATCATAAATATATATTAGCACAAACTGTAGTTTACGCGATTCTCTGTTTAATTATTTTCTAAGCCCACTTACTTTTTTCTTTAGCAGAAAGCGGATTTTCGGTATGGTGAACAAAGTGAACCCGTAAGGTGTCAGGAAACGTAGAATTTTCTGACACCCCGAATAATCCAAGAGGAAAAAAGTAAGCAAAAAAGAAAGCACTATGAGTCATGTAATTTAAATTATTATGTTGCGCTCTTCTGTATTCGACAAAATATTAATGTAGGTTGGGGTTTCCATCCACCAAAAATAATGAAATTCAAAAATCAAACAGCTGTCATCCTGAACTTGTTTCAGGATCTAGCCACCGACAAAAATGTTCTGCCATTTGCACTCAAAAAACTAATGTTGGGCTGAAAGCCCAACTTCCTTTTTCTTTAGCACAAAGAAAAAGGAAGCAAAAAGAAAGCATTATGTGTCGTGGGATTATTTCAAACCTAAGACTTGCAAAATGCGAAAAATAATGTATAATAAAAGAAAAGGGAGGTAGACATATGGGAAAGTCAATCATAGCACGGCATACGGGGGGGGGGGTGGGTAAGGAACCTCAAGGGGGACAAGGATTTCCCAAAATTTTAATAAAAATAAATAAATCCTCTTTTAAAAATAAATTATTAAGAAGAACGTATGAGAACCCTCATGCGTTTTTGTGTTCTTAAGAACGTATTGACAAATATTGAAATAAGGCATTAAATATAGTATAATAAAAATAAGATATGGAGGATTTATGCATAAGCTGTCAAACATGTTTAATTTAGTGAATATATTCAAAAATAGATTGGAGTTTAATTTTGTAAAATTCGTTTCGGTGAACTCTGGATCCTCTATTCGATTGGGATTTACTCTTGCTGAAGTTCTCATAACTCTTGGTGTTATAGGTGTTGTTGCTGCTATGACACTTCCTGTTCTCATTCAAAATTACGAAAAGCATGTAATAATTAACAGATTAAAGGTCAATTTTAATATCATGAGTAATGCTGCAAGACGGGCTGAAGCGGACTTTGGAGAAATTTCAAGTTGGGAGTTGTTAAATAATGTTAATAGAGGAGAATACGATGCGGATCGTGATAAAGCCGAGGCTAGAACACATATGGGGAAAATTGTAAAAACATACTTTTTTCCTTATCTTACCGGAGCTCAATTTACTGAAACTGCTACATTGGCTGACCTAGGGTATAAAAGGGCTATTACTTGGCCTGATGGTCGTAACTTTGCACCACCTACAGCTTCAGGTCCTTTTTTAAGGTTGAATAATGGGACTGTTATTCTTTGTTCCCCAACCACCGGTCTTGATGAAAATGGTATAAGGTACGTATTAGGTATGTATTTTGTCATGGACATTGACGGGCCTAATGGGAAAAATGTTATTGGAAAGGATGTTCATTATGCTATGCTTCCTTATGCATCGGGTACAAGATTCATGTTTTCAAGAAATTACCAATTAACAGACGATTATAGGCTAAAAGTTAAAGACGCAACAAGGTCTACAATTTTAGCAAACTGTAAAGATAATGCATCATATTGTGGAGCATTGATTCAGATTGACGGTTGGCAAATCAAAGACGATTACCCTTGGTTCTAATAAAGAATAAAATTTCCTGGAAATTATTGACGAAAGCTTTTTGTTCACTTGAAGGCTGTCAAAAAGAAAGCACTATGTGTCGTGAGATTTGATTTTTCTCGTTAAAGTACTTTTAAAACAATTCCCTTTGCGTCCCGGACAGCGCAGCGTCATGTAAGAGGGGGCTACGCCCCCCTTGAAAAAATAAAAAAATAGTATATAATAAAAGAAAAAGGAGGTAGATATATGGAAAAGTCAAGTATAGCAGGGCATACGGGGGGGGGGGGGGGAAGGAACCTCAAGGGAGACAAGACTTTTGGTCAAAATTATCTTTCTCCAAACTTTTCACCAAATCAAAGTTTTCTGTATCAAACGTAAATAAATATTTTGTTGGGGTGAAACCCCAATCTACATTGAACTGTGTTGGACGCATATGGAAAAGGTCGATAAAAGATTCTCCATGTCATCCTGAACTTGCAGCTCCTCTTGTTGCCGACGAAAAGGAGG
>CALUYU010000025.1 GCA_944325075.1 Candidatus Gastranaerophilales bacterium | reverse complement strand
TGTGGGCATGTGGTACTCTGCCGAACAAAACGATTGAGTATCGTTTTGTGAGAGGTGGTAGACACGCCTCAAATCTGAAAGATTTGACAATCGAATATGTGGGCATGTGGTACTCTGCCGAACAAAACGATTGAGTATCGTTTTGTGAGAGGTGGTAGACACGCCTCAAATCTGGAAGATTTGACAATCGAATATGTGGGCATGTGGTACTCTGCCGAACAAAACGATTGAATATCGTTTTGTGAGAGGTGGTAGACACGCCTCAAATCTGAAAGATTTGACAATCGAATATGTGGGCATGTGGTGGAATGGTAGACACGCTAGTCTTAGGAACTAGTGCTAACGCGTGGGAGTTCGAATCTCTTCATGCCCACCATTTAAAAAGAGGGTTTTAGACCCTCTTTTTTTGTCTTTTAAATAGGAAACTCTGTAGTAAGCCTTTAAGTAAATTTATCAAATTGCTTACCATTTGCCATAGTGCATTTTTTCTTCTGCAGTATATTTTACCTGTTCAACCTCTATATTATCATCAGAAGCATAGCCAAGACCAATGTAGCAAGGTAATAGATAATTCTCAGGCGCTTCTAAAATTTTTGCAACATTTTCCCCCTCTTCCCCAACAGTAATTCTCATTGAACAAGCCAGCCCCTCTGCGGTAGCTGCAAGAAAGATATTTTCGATCACACACCAAATAGAAGAAAGAGGGTTTAAGGAACTTACTGATGTTGGATTCATAACACCTGAATTTGACTTAAAGAAGGGCAGTATTATATGTGAAGCATTCATTAACATTGAATATTGTCTTGGCATAGCAACTGCATACATTTTTTGTTGCGGTGTTCCGGTTACAAGAGTCTGTTTTAGGATCTCAAGAGTTGGTTCAACACCTTGTTTTACAAACTGTAAAGCCCTTTCTTTATCTTCCCTTGCTTTTAAGATTACAAATTCCCAATTCCTTAAATGATCATGAGTCGGAGCTTGAAGCCCCGCATCAATAATTTTTTTTAGGACTTCATCCGGTACACTTTTGTCTTTAAAATCTCTTACAATACGTCTGTTGTAAATAGCTTCATATAAATCCATTATATTCTCCTTTCTCTATTATCAATTTTTATATTGTCAAACTTATTTTTCATGTAATTAGAAAAAATTGTTGTTAGCCGTACAAGTTCTTTAATCTCATTTGCATTAAGTTCTCCCATAGCATTTATTTCCGCATCCGCTGCAGGAGGAATTATCTTTTTTACATAATCTATACCGGAATTTGTAAACCTGATAACTTTATTTCGACGGTCATTCGGAGATACTTCAAGTGATATATATCCTTTCTTCATAAATTTTTTGATAATAGCACTGATTGTTTGTTTGGTTGCGGATAATCTTTCACAAATTTCTGACTGAAGGCAGCGGCGAGCAGGGGCAAACCATATTATGTCCAGAACAAACAGTTCTCTTGCCGTAAGATTATGTTTTCGTGCATACATTTCGTAAGCGGCAAACTGTACATCACGAAGTTTACAATATTTATTAACGTAAGTTCTTACTTCTTCAAAATTCATAAATAAGTCCAATATTTGATAGTCTAATATTGGACTAATTTTAATTTTCTGTCAAATCCTCAAATTTGGTGTTTTAATGTAGCCTGTAGTTAGGGATTTCTATCCCGACAAAATGAAAATGATCAAACCATCTGTAGCACGAAATCAAACCATGTGTTCTTTTATTCATGGATAATAATGTTATTTCTATTCCCGTCAGTAACTCTAAGGATATCTTGTGAATATTTTGCAAATTGTTCTTCACTGCATACTATCCGTCCGGTTACTTTTTCCAGGTTTTTCGGGAATGTTGTAATGCTTGTGTTATAAAGTTTATTTTTATTGTGCATTATAAAATCGCCGTTTATTGTTTTTACTTTGCTTAGCAGTATATCTTCATCTATTCCCATAAAGGTATATGGTACTGATATCCCGCTTTTTGCGCTAAGCAGCACTTTAGGTTTGTAACTTCCAATCTCCAGCAGCCCGTCCGGTGTATAATTAAATTTCTGACCTAAAATTTTTAAAATAGCAGGTACATCATCATCCTTAATTGCTTTACCTAATGTTTTTCCGACTTCCGGATCTGGTTTTGCAAGTTTTTCTGCAATAAGTATCTGCTGTAATGCTTTAGGCCCTTCATCGGTTAAGCCTGATTGGCATTTCAGCCCTTGCGATTTTAGGTATTCTGTAATATTTTTAATCTCAGTAAGCGGAATAAAATTATTATTTTCTATACCTTGAATTTGGTCAATTTTACCTTTAAGGGTAGTCATACCAAGAAGCGAGTGCCATATATTATTATTTTTGTCTCTTTCGAGGTATATGTAAAAATCACCGTCCTCAAGTGCTGCTTCTGCTTTATCAAGTCTTGAACGTGTACACCAGTTTTTGTAACTTAAAATTTCTAAAGCTGATATGTTTTCTTTGACCTTGTCCAGATCTTTTTTTATTGATGGAATTTTTATCCATACGGAAGAGTTATCAGAAAGGCCTTTTTCCATCAGCAGGTTGTCTCTTAGTCTGTGTGTATACATTTCCAAAAATGACGGAGATGCACATGTTACGGCTCGGAATTTGGGTTCTATTCCTTTGAAGTGTTTAACTGTTTCGTCAAGCGCTTTAAGATCAAACGGAACCGGAATATGTCTGTTTGTGGCTTTTAGTTCACTGTTTACAGCATTCCATATTACAAACCTTAGAGATTTGTCCTGTTTAACCTCGTTTGAAAGTTGAGGAAAATTTTGTGAATACTTTCCAGAGTCCGGGTTTTCCAAAAAAGTTTGCCATTGTTTTAATCTTCCGGCTCTGGCCTCGTTAATTTTGTCCGTACAGTATGTTCTAACGTCTTCCGGAATATAGTTTTTCCAGTTAATCTTATTTGGATTTGACTCGGTATATGGGCCATAAACTTTGTTTAATTTAAATAGTCTTTCAATTGCTGCGGGAATGTTAGTTGCTGAAAGCATACTTCCATCAACCTGCCATTTTTTATTTTTGCCGACAATTTCCGCTGCAAGATAATCAAATACTGATTTGTATTGTGACGGAAGTGACATCCCGGTAAAAGAAACCGTATCTCTGCTAAGCGGGGTAAGTGTTGATGCTGTTTTTATATTAGGTGAATAATTGGTTGGGCTGTTGTTAATGTTAGAGAAGTACCCGAAATTTATTATTTTGTTAATCATATATTCCAAGACCTTTCTATGCACATATTTATGTTGTCATAATGCTTGTAAAAAATTTAATTTGCATTATTCCTAAATATTTTGTTACAAAAATTAATATTGATATAAATTGAATCCCAAAAATTATAATAATACTTAAAACTAGCCTGAAAGGTATTGTTTTTTGAGAAAAAAACTGTTATACTGTAATTGCTCTATGCGGGTGTTCAATTTTGTTCCTACATTAATTATAATAGGGAGAGTTGACTCTCATAGGTACTGAAGTATACCCACCGATTAATAATCGCCAGTGGGAAACGGATTTGCCAAGGCGCTCACCCACCTGCGAGACTAGCAGGTAACAAAATCACATCCGTTAGAGCTTTTTTTATATAGTTAAGAGGTAAAAAGTGGCTGAGAAGATTTCTGTAATTATTATTACATCAAATAAACGATTGATGGAGCTGCTTTCATTATATTTGAAGGACCTTGAGTGGGTTGAACTTTGTGAAAACTTTACAGATACTTCTGAAATTTATAATACTGTATCGTCTTTGCCTAAAGCAATTCTGCTTGTTGATATGAGCACTGACTGTGAATTGTTAATAGAAAAAATTTCAGCGGATTGTCCTAATTGCCGCGTTGTAGGTATTAAAGAAAATCCGGATGTGAATTTTATAATAAAAGCAGTGCGTCTTGGCGCAAAAGAAATTATCTCTTATCCTGTTATTAAATCAGAATTTGTTGATGTTATGGCGCGTGTAAAAAAACAGTTAAACGCAAATTACCAAAAGCAGAATAAATGCCGGATGATTACAGTATTTTCAAATAAAGGCGGAATTGGGAAAACCTCTATTGCCGCAAATCTTGCATATCAGCTGGCACAAATTACCAAGGAAAATGTTGCACTTATTGATTTAAATTTTCAGCTGGGCGATATTACGACATTTATGGATTTGCAGCCTTCGTTTGGTATTCCGTATATGTTTCAGAATCTTGGTTCTCTGAACAAAGATTTTCTGTTGAGTACGATGGAAAGATATAAAAATACAAGTTTGTATGTTCTGGCTGATCCTCCATATTTTAAGCAGGCACAGACTATTTCACAAAAGCAGCTGTCATTATTTTTTGAGGTTTTGAAAGGAAGTTTTTCATATATAGTTGTTGATACCGAATCAAGTTTCGATGTAAAAACTATAACTACTCTAGATTATTCGGATTTAATATTTCTTGTAACAATAGTAAATCTTCCTGCGTTGCGGAATTGCCAGCGGTGTCTTGAGATTTTTGACAAACTCGGGTATGACAAAGATAAAGTTCAGATCTTAGTGAATCGGTATATGGAAAATGATGAAATAACTTTGGATGAAGTAGAGGAAGTTTTGAAAAAGAATGTTTATTGGAAAATTCCTAACAACTACTTTGCGCTTATGGCGTCAATAAACAAAGGTATTCTGTTGTCCGAGTTGAACCCGGGATCAAATGTTGCCCAAAGTTTTAAAGAGTTGGCCATTTATGTGTCTGATAGCGTATTCAGAAAAAGGCTGATTAAAAAGTTTTCCGGTGATGGACAGTCAAGATTGGATGATATATTTAGGAGTTAGCGATGGTATCATTGAGTGAAAGATTCAGAAAATTTGATTTGCTGCAAGAACGGGAAGAAAATGTTGACTCAACTTCTCCGGAGTTGGTTTCACTTTGTACATGGCTTGCAAAATCCCTTTCAAAAAAGATCTCTGCAATTCCTATCTGGTTTGACTATTCAAGGGATGAACAGCGTGAATTAATTTTAAATTTTATTAACACAAGGCTTAATGAAGAATTCTCTGAAATTAAGCTGACTACTCCTGAAAGAGAACGGATTAGTAAGGCTTTTCTTAATTCTGTATATGGTTTCGGTACTTTGGATTTTCTGATTGCTCAAAGTAAAGTGTCTACTGTTTTCGTTAATTCGGCTGAGGATATTCTTTATGAAATTAACGGTGAGATTTTAAAATCTGATATCATAATGAATAAAAAACAATATGAGTCACTAATTAAAAGACTTTGCGAAATGAGCGGAAAAGATTCTCCGGTAGTAAAATTTCGTTATGACAGCGTTCTTGTCACTATACTAAAAGAGCCGGTTTGCCAAAAGAAATTAATATTAAAAAAAGTTGAAAATACAATTTTTGACTTTAGTTATTTTGAGGTAAGACAGGTTTTGAACTCTGATATTGCAAAATTTTTACGTTCTGCGCTTTTGGCGAAAAAGAAAATTTTAATTTCATCACCGGTTCAATCAGGAAAAACTGCTTTTCTTAACTCTTTCCTGAATGAGGTTCCGGAGAATAAACGGATACTTTTATTTGAGGAAGGCGCTCTTATTAACACCGACAAAACGACTGTAAATCGTTTTGATACTGAAGGGCTTACAGAAAAAGAACAGCAGGATCTGATAACGGCTGCTTTATATTATAAACCCGATTACGTTTTTTCGGATATAAATGATGTTGGTTTTAATATTGAGATATCAGATTTGCTGTCAAATACATCCGGGTTTGTTACAAGTATTCGTGCAGAATCACCGGTTGAGGCGCTTAATCTTTATACAGCTGTTGAGGCGGCTAAGCTGAAGTGTACTGAAAAACAAGGCAAGTTACGTTTTCCAAAAAATTTCAATTATATTATTCAATTGAAAAAAACGGATGAATATTTTGTTATCCAGGCTATTTATGAAGTTGGCAGTAATAAAGCCGGCACACCGGTTTTAACGGAAAAACTTTCGTTTAAGTCGGGAGAATACAACTATAATCTTCCGAATATTGAGCCGCCCAAACAAGTTGCACCGCCCAAAGAACCGGTAAAAGAAAAGAAAATTAACTCTTTTAGTTCTCGCTTTCTAAGATAGCTTGTATATTGGAGTTGTCCCGTTTATCAAGATATCAAGAAAATCGTTATCTATATGCATTAGGATTTCCTGAATTTCCTTTTCTCCAAAGTTGACTCTGTATTTTAGTACAAACCAGTCAATTTCATGCCAGATTAAATCCGTTGTTATTGCTCCGTCAAAGTTTGCGTTTTCAAGCAAAAGTGCATATTCAAATTTACAAAGATAAATGTTGAGTTTCAATTTTTGGTTTGAGGTAAGCTTTAATGGTTTAGAAGGGGCTGAGGTGTTAAACGGATGGAAATGAGTAAAGTTTCCGCCTGTTAGATAACTTGTGACGGAGATTTTTTCCCCTTCCAGAAATTCTTCTATGAAAAAATTTTTGTTTTTTAATTCTTTTAGAGCGTTCTGCTTTTCAACCTGGTTATATAATATTTTGTCAAGTCCGCTGTCAATATAGCTGTCTGCCTTTATTACCTGCGGGAATTGGTCATATTTATCAGGTTTAATTTCCGGTGTTTTTATTCCGTATCTGTTCATAAATCTTTTGGCAAAAGTCTTAGATGAGCCCAGTTGCGAGAATGTTTTATTAACCCCAACTGCTGCAATCCCTTCATTCTTAAATATATTAACTGCTCCTTGGTAGATAGCATTTTCTCCTCCGAATATGACCAGATTTATTCCATATTCAAGAGCCTTTTTGGCTTGCTTTCTAAAATCTTTTTCTGCAATATTGAGTATTTTAGCATTTTTAATCTTAAAATCTGCTGTTGTAAATAAATTGTTTACAAGCGGTGAATTAGAAAGTGCCTCAGCAACCGCTTTTTCTCCGTCTGAATTGCCCCATACGAGTAAATTAATTTTTTTCATTGGCTTACCTCAAATCATTTAGAGTATATCGCCTATAGAAAAATTCTGCTCCCCCTCATCGGTTAAAAGTTTTATAGTCCCATCGGCATTAACAGAATGAAATTTGCCGGAATATTTTTTGTCCAGAACCATTATAGTAATTTCATTTCCGCTTTTTAATGAAAAATATTTGTTATATTCATTAATAATGGATGAAAAATTATTATTTATAAAATTATCATAATCTTTAAAAAAGCATTGAAGAAGTTTGTCCATAAAAATATCCCTGTTGATAAATTTCCCGGTTTCTATATTTAGAGCAGTTGCGGCTCTGTCCGGAATAGCAAGAACATCATCTTCTTTTGCGTTAAGATTGACACCTGCTCCAAGTACAATACCTTTTAATTTTTCTCCTTCAAAAACTGCTTCGGAGAGGATACCTGCAATTTTCTTGCCGTTAACCAAAACATCATTTGGCCATTTTATTTGCGGATTAATTTTATAATTCTCAAATACATGACACAATTTTAGGGCAAGATATTGTGTAAGATTTGAATATACCGGTAAAAATTTATCAGAGGGCTTAAGGACAATTGTCATAAAAATATTATCAGGTCCAAGATCAACCCAAGCCCTTGTAAACCGTCCCCGCCCTGCAGTTTGCTTATCAGCATAAATAACTGTTTTGTCCGCCAGAAGGGCTATATTTTCTTTTGCGTATGTGTTTGTCGAATTAATCGTTTTTAGGTGTATTTTGTTCAGCATTGGTATTACTCTTTGCCAAACTATTTTACATCAAACAAATATTTCCGGCTTAGGATATTTCTTTAAATTTTGGGCCAAGTTCCCAGTGGTTTGCAAGCATTTTTTCCAGTGCCTCTTTAACCATACCGCTTGCTTCATAATTATCAATAAGTTCCTTATTAAATTCTTCTCCTCCACGAACTTTTGCAAGTATATCGTCTAATATTTTGGTGGCCTGCTTTAATTCTCTTTCCGAATAAATATCTGTATATTCCGGATTTCCCAAAATATCGGCATGAGTGTTGTCATTTATGTAATTTTTAATCTCCGGATCTTCCATTATCCGTTTTTTAATTTTTTCAAAATCTCTTTGGTCTGCCAGGTTATCCAAAATCATATCTTCGATATCATCAATCGATATTTTTTCTCCGTTTGCCTGTTTTTCTTTAATAGTGTTTATAATGTTGTCCGATTGTGTAATAGATTCCTCACTGCTGAATTTATACTGATTTTTAAGTCCTGAAATTCTGTTTTCTTCAGCAATAACATCTTTGTGGAACCGATTTTTAATTATATTGAAAACTCTGTCCATGTCATTGTCTGCAATTCCATGATCGCTTATAAGTCTGTAAATTACGCTTGGGTCAAAATTTTCGTAATCCATTTTCTGGTTTTTGACTAAATTTTCATAGTTTTCAAGTAATTCTATAGTTTTCTTTTCGGTTTCCGCACCGCCATAAAAATTAGTGTTCGCTACATCAGGATATTTTTCAGCTAGTTCATCTGAAATTTTAAATTCTTCTTCTGATGTTTTAATTTCTTTGGCTGTCTGAGTTTCATCTGTAGCCTTGGTATTTTCGGCCTGTGTGGCCTTTTCTGCCGGAATTCGGGTATCATTATTTGTTTCAGTATTGGCTGCGTGGCTTTCAGGAGAGGTCTCTTCCTGAGGTTTTACTTCAGCCGTCTGGCCGGCTGCCCCCTCGGCCTTATCCATATTTCTAAATTCATCAATTGTATCTGACAATTCATCCGAACGCTGTTTTACGTAATTTTCAGATTTTGTAAATAAGTATGAAATTGTGCTCCAGCTATCTGAATCTTCCATAAATGTATCCAGATAATCTGCAAGGTCATCACCATCAATATTATATTTTTTGCTCATTTCATCTATAACAGATTGTTTCATGTCTTTTGACGGCACTTCTCCGTTTTGAATTTTGGACTTCATTGTTTCCATGCTGTCCAGCAGCGCATTTGCCATGTCGGGATCTTTTTTCATAAGTTTTTCAAACTGCTTGAAATTGGCTGTATTTGCCTGATCTCCGCTTGCTTTTTGGAAACGTTCTTGAGGTGTAAGACTTTCTGCTTCACCGCCTTTAATCTTATTAATTGCTGATTTCGCAAGATTGTATGCGGTTTTGCCGGCTTTTACCATCTCTTCCGGATTTAATCCGGAATTAAGTGTTCCGCTGCCCTTGGAGCCGGTGTTATTATTAGGAACAAAAAATCCCCACTCCTGGACTTTGTTTTTTGCATTTTTAACATGTTCTATAAATTTGCTGTCTTTAATGCTGTTAAGAATTTTCATTGCGTCTTCTTTGGAAAGATTAAAATCTTTAAAGGTATTTTGAATTGTTGAAATTTGTCGATCCGGCGGCAGGTTTTTGATGTCTCTTGCAAGATTTGAACCGACAAGTGCTCCGGCCAAAGACATTAAGTAATCTCCCTGGGTAACTCCGTCTTTTTGTAGCATTGCAGTGGTAACGACATCAAGCGCAACTTCGGTAGATATTCCTACACTCTCAGATATCCTTGTAACACTTTTAACTTTTGTTGCAAGATCTGCCGGAAGATTATTATTTTTTAGCAGCTCATCAAGTGATTTCCCGCTGTTCTTCATCAGATGAGATAATCCTTTAAGTTTTACGTAACCTGCAACACTCTGGGCAGCCTTTCCTACTCCCATACCTAGGGCCATCCAGCCAAGATTTTCAAGTCTTTCGCTTCCAAAATTCTGCCAATCTTCCTTGGTCATTCCGTCCGAATCTGTTGCACGTTCTGCAAAACCCACCGGATCAGTTATCATAACTGCGGTTGAAAGCAGTGCAATAGATCCGCCTCCTGTAAATACGGCTCCTGCCATTGCGAGAATATTTGCCCCGACCATTGTCGTTGTAAGTCTTGACTGCTGTGCTTCCACCCAATCCTGAGCCTTTAGAAGTGTGTCCTTTTTCATTCCGTATGCAGCATGATAAGCATCTGTCCTTCCATTTGCCAATTCTTCCAGACTTTTTCCGCCGCTGGCTTCAAGTGTCTTTTTATTATTCATTTCTGAGATTTCTTTAATGAGGTTTGTTAATATTTTGTACTTTTCAGTGGTGCTTTTGCCTTCAACGCCGGCCTGCTCAAGAAATGTATTGATAACATTTTCTCCAAGCATATCACTTAATTTCTGATAAGTTTTCCGGTACTGTTCGTCAGTAATTTTTCCAGGATTAGGGGTTTCAAGTTCTTCTTTAAATGTGCTGTCAAAAATTTGCTGCTGCTGCGTGAGAAGCAGAGTTCTTTTGTATTGGGTATTTATCTGGTTGTAATTTTCTACTGCGTCTTTAGAGTAATTTATTCCGAAAATTTCTTTGAATTTTGCAGCATAGGCTTTAGGATCATTTTTTAACGATTCCAGCTCCTGTAATTCTTTATCATGCTCACTTATGATTTTTTCAACATCATCCTGATTTATTCCGCCCCATAATCCGCTTATTTTATCCAGTGCTTTTGATATAAAGCCTTGCGATTTAGCTTTTGTTTTAACTGTTTCGGCTGCTTCATTATTTCTCGTTTGGGCATTTTTTGTTGTTTTATCAAGATCCTGTTTCCCGCTTACAGAGCTGCCTTTGGCCATTGCAATCATTGTGTCGAAAATTTTGTCAACACTGTCAGGTTCTACAAATAACTGCCCACTGCTTATGCATCTGTTAAATCCATATTCAACCTCACTTGTATCATATTTATTTTTATCTATTTTGGCCATAAGAAGATTAAAGATTTTTTTTATGGCTCCGGCACGCCCTCCGCCTGATGCTGTCTTTTCTGCCATAATCGCCGCGCTAAGAGTTTCTCCGCCGGAGCGTTTTTTATATTCTTCAAGTACTTCCAGAATATTATCTTCATTTATTTTATTAAAGGCATTTTGAAATTTCTTTTTATCAACAGACGCAAAAGTAAAGTTGTCTTCTATCAAGTCATGAAGAGTTTCTGTAATTTCCTGTGCTTCCTGCTGTGCCGTAAGTCCGGTGAGTCCGTCTGATATTACCTCTCCTGTGCCGTAAAGTTTTTGGGCTTCTTCCAACGATATATTCATCTTTTCAGCTAAAAGTTTTACAGCTTCTTCTCTCTGTAGTTTTTTTATCATTGCCGGCCGCGGTTTCCAGGTCTTTCTTTAGCGCAGCAAGCTCATTTGCTGAGAAAATGCTGTTCCCGTCAAGGTCATATTGCTTCAAAAATTTATTGTTTCTGTCAATTTTTAAACCTTCTCTAAGCTGATCAATATTAAAATTTTTCTTTCCGATATCCAAATTTGTCATTTCCCACACAGTAAAAATTCAGTTCGTATTTATATTCGGAATTATGTTCCGGTAACTTTAAAATATTTAATTTAAATTTAACAATTCTTATCAAATGCTGTATATTCAACAATGTCAATGGATTAAAAAAAAAAAATTTGCAACTTTTTTTTTACGTGTTACGATTGTTTTATAGGGAGAGTGATATATGGAACATTGGTTATATACTTTTAGCGTTGCGGGGCATTCATTTACGGTAAATCTTGATACAATTTTTACAATGTGGTTTGCAATGATTTGCCTTATAATTTTTGCATTTATTGCTACCCGTAATTTGTCCGTTGTACCGGGCAAACTTCAAGCTTTTTGCGAAAAAGTTATGAGCTTTTTCTGGGGTGTCATGGATACGATGATGCCGGCGGATAATAAACAGCATGTGCCTCTTGTGGCTTCTCTGTTTTTATTTATTTTATTTGCTAATTTGATGGGGCAGCTTCCTCTAAGAATTATTCATATTAAACAAGGAGAATTAGCTTCTCCTACCAATGATATAAATATGACGGCGGCTATGGCCATAATAGTTTTAATTTATTATGTCGGCGCAGGCTTATTAAAAAAGGGACCTAAGTTCTTCTTGCATGATTTTTCTTTTGTGAGTATTGTAATGGCGCTTGTTGAACTTTTAGAAATGGTAACAAGACCTTTAAGTTTGGCAATCCGACTTTTTGCAAACATATTTGCAGGAGAAATTCTTGTATCAATAGCTTTGGCTGCAAGCGCCTACTTTGCTCCGCTACCGGTTATGCTATTTGAAATCCTGGTTGCATTCATTCAGGCGACAGTATTTATGATGCTGACGATTGCATATGTTGGTTCGGCAACAGGTGAAGAACATTAAGATAAATATACGTTAATTAATATAATAAAAAAGGAGAAAAAATTATGGAAAATTTACAATTAGCTCAATTAGGTGCAGGTATTGCAATTGGTTTTGGCGCAATTGGTGCCGGACTTGGTATTGGTGTTGCTACTAAAGGTTTGATGGATGCTGTTTCCCGCCAGCCGGAAGTTGCAGGTAAGGCATTTGGTTTCTTCCTTCTTGGTGCTGCTCTTGCTGAAGCTTGTGCATTGTATGCATTCGTTATCGCCTTCCTGTTGTTGGGTAAATAATCGTTGAAACGGAGTTAAATTATGGAATTTAATGCTACTTTTTTAGTATCAGTTATAAGTTTTTTAGTGTTCGTTGCTATAATGAACAAGATTTTCTATACCCCCCTTACTAATGTTGTATGTGAGAGAAAAGAAATCTTGGATGGCAACTACCATGAAGCTGAAAAATTTAACAGTGATGCTGAACAAATACTCCGTGAACGGGATGAAAAGCTTGCTGAGGCTGAAGATCAGTCAAGAAAAATTATTACTGATAAAATGGACAGATCCAATGCCGATAGTAAAGTTTTGACTTCTGAAGCTGCCTCAAAGTCGGCAGAAGAAATTAAAAACAGAAAGTCCGCACTTGCTGATGAAAGAATTTCTGCCAAGTCTGAACTTGACTCTAAAGTTCTTGGGCTTGCAGAACGTATTTCGTCTAAAGTTTTGGGATTTGATGTTAAAATTGATGATACGACCCAATTGAATGGAATTAAATTATGAATGACATAAGCAATTTGTGGACATTAATACTTGAATCAAATACTTTCAACTTCATTGTTCTTGTTGTAATTCTTGCTGTTATTATGCAAAAACTAAAAGTTGCAGATGCGCTTGAAAAGTTAAAAACAGAAATTATAACCAAAATTGAAGACTCAAAACTGGCTAAAGAGAGTGCAATGAATTATTTCCACGGCGCTAAATCTAAAATTGAACACATTCAAGATGAAATTTCTGAAAAGCTTTCACTTGCTCATGAGCGTGCAGAAAATATTGCCAGATCTATTGAAGAGGTAACAAGACGGAAAATCAGCCAGATTGAAAATAATGCAAAAAAAGTTGTGGAGGCCGAGGAAAAAACTCTTTTTACCTCGCTTACTCTGGAGACTGCAAATTCATCTGTTGATCTTGCAAGAAAATTTGTAAAACTTAAATTGCAGCAAGATCCGTCACTACATGATAAGTATATTGATGAAAGTATTGATGAATTAGATAAGGTAACAATATAGTTATGGTAAAATCATTTGAAAAAATTTCATTAGCAGCAAAAAATTACTCCGAAGCTCTTATAGACCTTGGAAAGGATCAACGGGAATCTTTTGAAAAATTGTCGGAAGATTTGGCAACTGTATCATATGCTTTTGACAACTCAGAGGATTTACGTTCGGTAATTCTCAATCCATCTATTAATGACGGTGTTAAAATTGATATTTTAGTTTCGATTTTCAGCGGTAAGGTCTGTGAAGATATTCTTAATTTTTTAAAAATTCTTGTTGAGAAAAAACGGATTAACGAATTTCCGCAAATTTGTGCTGATTTTACTGAAAAGTTGAATGAACTTAATAATATTCAACCGGTAAAAATTGTATCGGCAATAGATCTTACGGAAGAACAAAAAAATAGAATTTTGGAAAAATTATCGGCTAAACTCAATAAAACAATTTTACCGGATTGGGAGAAGGATGAGAGTATTATAGCCGGGCTTACGGTTAAAGTTAATGATGATGTTATTGATATGAGTTTGAAAACGCGTATTGATAATTTAAGTAAAAGTTTGATGTTAAAATAAAAACTGAAAGAGGTAATCATGGCAGTAATTAAACCTGATGAAATAAGCTCTATAATTAAAAGTAAAATCGAAAATTTCGAGGTGCAAACCGAAGTTGCCAATACCGGTAGTGTAATAGAAATTGGAGATGGTATTGCCCGCATATACGGCTTACGAAATGTAATGGCAAGTGAGCTTGTTGTATTTGAAGATGGTAATGATACACTCGGAATTACGATGAACCTTGATGAGGACAATGTTGGTGTTGTAATTTTGGGTGAATATACTCATATTAAAGAGGGTATGACCGTTAAAACGACCGGAAGAATTGCTTCTGTTCCGGTTGGTGATGGTCTTATTGGTAGAATTGTTGACCCTACAGGGAAACCTTTGGATGGAAAAGGTGAGTACGAATATTCTAAAACCCGCCCTATTGAGCGTGTTGCTCCGGGGATTGTTACAAGAAAATCGGTTCATCAGCCTTTACAAACCGGTTTAACGGCAATTGACGCTCTTACCCCGATTGGACGCGGTCAGCGTGAGTTAATTATTGGTGACCGTCAGACAGGGAAAACAGCTATTGCCTTAGATACTATTATTAACCAAAAAGGGCAGGGTGTTATCTGTATTTATGTAGCTATTGGTCAGAAGGCATCAACTGTTGCTCAGATTGCAAAAACTCTGGAAGAACACGGGGCAATGGAATATTCAATAATTGTTTCGGCTACAGCAAATGAGGCTGCTCCGCTTCAATATATTGCTCCTTTCTCAGGTGTTACAATCGGGGAAGAATTTATGGAGCAGGGTAAAGATGTATTAATTGTTTATGATGACTTGAGTAAGCATGCTCAGGCTTATCGTGCAATGAGTCTTCTACTTAAAAGACCACCTGGCCGTGAAGCTTATCCGGGAGATGTATTCTACTTACATTCAAGACTTCTTGAGCGTGCCGTTAAATTGAATGATGAGCTGGGCGGAGGAAGTATTACGGCGTTGCCTATTATTGAAACCCAGGCAGGTGACGTGTCCGCTTACATTCCAACAAACGTAATTTCAATTACAGACGGTCAGATTTTCCTTGAGTCAAACTTATTTAATTCGGGCGTCCGTCCGGCTATTAACGCTGGTATTTCCGTTTCACGTGTTGGCGGTGCCGCTCAGACAAAGGGTATTAAGCAGGTTTCGGGTAAGTTAAGACTTGATTTGGCTCAATACAGAGAATTGGAAGCTTTTGCACAATTCGCATCAGACCTTGATCAGGCCACTAAAAATCAGCTTTTAAGAGGTGAAAAACTTACTGAAGTGCTTAAGCAGCCTCAATATAAACCTTTGAGCGTTGCAGAGCAGGTTTGTATTCTGTTTGCGGCTAATGAAGGTTTGCTTGATGACATTGCAAATACTGATATTGCCAGATTCAGATCTGATTTGTTTGTATACTTAAATGCCAATATTAAGGACTTGATGGCTCAATTAAACGAAGGAAAAGCTTTATCCGATGATGATAAAAATCATTTAAAAGAAGCCATACAGTCTTTTAAGAAAACTTTTTAAGTTAAAGGAGAAAAATTATGAAATGTTATAATCATCATGACAGAGATGCTTTTGGTATATGTAAGGCTTGCGGTAAAGCATTATGCCTTGAGTGCATGAAAGAAGAAAACGGTGTAATTGTTTGTAATAATAGCTTGAACTGTTTAAAGATTCTTGACCGCTGCCGTATTGGTTTTTGGGTTGGGATAATTCTTCTTGCAATTATTCTTTTATTGTTGATTTTATAGTAACAAAAAGGTAATGTAATGACTAATTTAAAAGATATTAAAAACAGAATACAAAGTGTCGAAAGCACCAAAAAGATTACAAGAGCTATGAAAATGGTTGCTTCCGCAAAAGTTAAAAAAGCGGAAAATACTGTTAAAGCTTCACGTCCATTTACGCAAAGTCTAAATACCATGTTTAGAAAACTGCTAAATTCTGTGGGAGATTTTAGTTCTGCAAGTTTGAAAATAAAATCTCCGGTGGATGATTATCCTGCACTTTTACAGAGAAGAGAAATTAAGGCTGTAGGTTTATTGGTTAATACATCTAATAAGGGTTTGGCAGGAGCGTATAATGCTAATGTTGTAAGAAAAACATTAAAGAAAATTGAAGAATATTATAATAATGGTGTAAAAACTTATCTTTTTGTGATTGGACAAAAGGGGAATGCGGCACTTAAGCGCAAAGTTGGAAACTATAACTGTGAAATAGTAAAAACATATTTGAATATTGCTAATAATCCTACTCCTGAGGCGGCGAAACTTGTTACGGAAGATCTTGCTGCTTATTTTGTAGATGGTAAAATTGACAAAATTGAAATAGTGACAACTCGTTTCAAAAATATGATGAGCTATTTTGTTGAGGAATGGGAAGTTCTACCATTAACCAATTTTGACGAGGATTCTGAAACTCCGGGCGATAATGTTGTAGATCCGCTTATGGAGTTTGAACCTGATATGCATCATATTCTTCAAAAGGTTGTGCCTATGTATGTTACAAATATAATTTATCAATCACTTTTGGAGGCTCAGGCAAGCGAGTTGGCTTCAAGAATGACTGCTATGTCTTCTGCAACAACCAATGCAGAAAAAATGATTGAAACTCTTTCTGTTGAGTATAATAAATCACGTCAGTGGGCAATTACTCAGGAAATAGTTGAAGTTGTTTCCGGGGCCAATGCTCAGATGGGATAACAATTATTATATGTTGATTATAAGACGGCCCGGATTTTTAAATCCGGGCCGTTCTGTTATTTAAATATTTTTAAACATCTGTGAAGAATTTTTCCGATTACATATCCAAGCACGGTTCCTCCCGGAAGTGGCGAAATTGCTCCAATCCCGCCCATTAAAGCAGGAATATCTTCTTTTCGAAATCTGGTTTTTGCTATGGATGAATATATTTTAGTGTAAAAAGATTTATATTTGGACATATGTTTGACTTGTGAAAGCCTTTTTCCTATTTGCCAGCCATTTTGGGCATTTGTTTTATAATGCTTAATGCTTGATCCCAAATCACCTCTGATATTTTTGGACTGGGCAGTTATGAATGACTGGCACTTGGGCCAGTATGATTTAGTATTCCCTATAATTTTGTATATTACACCCATTTATGATTATTTCCCTAATCTTTTCCTTAATTATAATAAAACTTTGTTAATTGTAAAATTGTGTTTGACTTAGTTATTTTTTTTTTTTATATTAATTTTGTTTAAATAATTTTTTTAGAAAAGGGATATTATGAACAGCCGTGAAATAATAAAGCAGGCAGAAAGCGATCTGCGGGAACAGTTTGCTAAAATTGATGAGATAAGGGATTTTAACCAGGAAAAAGTTTTAAAGGCATTTATTGATAATAAGGTTGCGCCGGAACATTTTTATACTGTTTCCGGTTATGGCCATGATGATTTGGGTAGGGAAGTTTTAGATAAAGTTTTTGCGCAGGTATTTAGGGCAGAGAAAGCGCTGGTAAGAGTTCATTTCGTTTCCGGAACCCATACATTGGCCTGCGCTTTATTTGGAAACCTTAAATACGGAGACAAACTTGTTTCTGTTGCTGGTGAGCCTTATGATACAATGCGTGAAGTCATCGGAACAATGGGGGATGAAGAAACAAAACGCTCTTCTTTAATAGGCAACGGTGTTTTATATGAAGAAATTCCCTTAAAAAATGGCCAAGAAGTTGATTTCGATGAAATACAAAACAGAATAGATAAGTCAGTTACCATGGCTTTAATTCAACGTTCAAAGGGGTATTCTATCCGAAAATCTTTGACAATAGATGATATTGAAAAAATTTGTAAAATTGTAAAGTCTAAAAATCCGGATTGCATTTGTTTTGTTGATAACTGTTACGGAGAATTTGTCGATTCAAGGGAACCTGTTGAGGCCGGAGCAGATTTAATTGCCGGTTCCTTGATAAAGAATGCAGGAGGCGGTATTGTTGAAGCCGGCGGATATATTGCGGGTAAAGAACTTTTGGTTGAACGCTCTGCAATAAGACTTACAGCCCCGGGAATCGGTTCTGAAGGCGGAGCAATGTTTAATCAGCACAGGCTTATTTTTCAGGGTTTGTTTATGGCTCCTTCCGTTGTTTCAGAAGCCGTTAAGGGAGCTGTTTTAGCCTCAAAAATATTTGATGAAATCGGCTATGATTCTTATCCAAAGTATTGGGAAAAACGTACTGATATTATTCAGAATATTACTTTTGGGGCGCCTGAGCCGTTAGAACAGTTTTGCAGAACAATTCAGTCTCTGTCTCCGGTTAACGGCTATGTAACTCCGATACCTGAATATATTCCGGGATATGAGGATAAAGTAATAATGGCAGGAGGTACGTTCATTGAGGGTTCAACTATTGAACTTTCTGCTGACGGTCCTATGCGGCCGCCTTATGTAGCATATATGCAAGGCGGACTTAATTATGCTCATGTTAAAATTGCGTTAAGACACATTCTCGATAAAGTGTCCCAAAATTAAGTCTTATATCCCTTTAAAATGATGAAATTATTGCTAAAAGTACTTTTTGTAAAGTTTTGTAAAGCCAAATTAGCCTGATATAACTAATTCTTAGGGATTAGATAAAAAAAATATATAAGTTTCGTATCTAATAAAGAATTTTTATGTTATGCTGTTGAAGACCCCAAAATGGGTGGTGAAAATGTTTGTATGTAGTATTAAGAAGAAAGGGTAAATTATGACATTACCAAACGTAGCATACTTTTCAATGGAAATCGCAATTGACCAGTCTTTGAAAACATATTCAGGCGGTTTGGGATTTTTGGCAGGTTCACACATGTTGTCTGCAGGATACTTACAAATGCCTATGGTCGGTGTTACAATGTTATGGTCTTATGGTTATTACGATCAGCGAATCGCACATGATGGCCAGGTAGAAGTTGCTTATATCAGAAAATATTATGACTTTTTGCAGGATACTAATGTTTCAACTGAAGTTGACATATTCGGCGAAAAAGTTAAAGTAAAAGCTTTATTGGTTAGACCTGAATTATTCGGTACTTGTCCGGTTTATTTATTGACAACCGATATTGATGGTAATAGTGATTGGGCTAAAAGCATTTCACATAAACTTTATGATGGAAATGAGAAGATCAGAATTGCTCAAGAAACTGTTCTTGGTGTAGCAGGTGTTAGAATACTTCAGGCTCTTGGTTACAACTTTGATGTAATTCATATGAATGAAGGTCATGCATTGCCGGCTGCATTTGAATTGTTAAGACAATACAACGGTGATTTAAATGAAGTTAAAAAACGTACAGTATTTACAACTCATACACCGGTTGCGGCAGGAAACGAAGTTCACTGGGTTGACACATTGCTTGAAGGCGGATTCTTTGCAGGTGCATCCCGTGAAACAGCAGTTAACCTCGGCGGTGAAAACTTCTCACTTACTGTTGCAGCATTGAGAATGAGCAGAATTGCTAACGCAGTATCTCAGCTTCACGGTCTTGTTGCTAACAAGATGTGGGAATGGGTTGACGGAAGATGTCCTATTAGAGCTATTACAAATGCTGTTAACCTCCACTACTGGCAGGATGATCGTATTAAAGAAGCTAAAACTCCGGAACAACTTCTTGCTGTTAAACGTGAAATGAAGGTTGAATTGTTTAACTATGTTGCTGATGTTGCAGGTAAGAGATTTAATCCGGATGTATTGACAATTACTTGGGCGCGTAGATTTGCTGATTACAAACGTGCTTGGTTAATCCTTATGGATAAAGACCGTATTACAAGACTTTTGGATGAAAATAAAGTTCAAATTATCTTTGCCGGTAAATTCCACCCGGATGATATCATGGGTAAAGAAATGTTTAACAAATTATTGAACCGTTCTCACAGTATGAATAACGTTGTTGTTCTTCCTGGTTATGAACTTCAATTGTCAGGTATGCTGAAACGCGGTTCTGATATTTGGTTAAATACACCTCTCCGTCCGTTTGAGGCTTCTGGTACTTCCGGTATGTCAGCTAACGCTAACGGCGCAGTTCACCTTTCTATATTTGACGGATGGACTGTTGAAGGTACATTTAACGGAATCAATGGTTACACTGTTGAATATCCTGAGCTTGATGATGAAATGCCTTGGGAAGAACGTCATTGGAAAGATCATGAATGCTTGATGAATATCATTGAAAACGAAATCATTCCTACATACTATGAAAATAAAACTGAATGGGCTCGTTTAATGAGACAGGCAATCAGAACTTCTGAGGCATACTTCAATTCTGACCGTATGGTTATTGAATACTATAACAGATTGTACAAGCCGATTGCTCACGATGATTCAACTGCCGGTGAAACCAGAAAAGAAATGAAAATTTCTGAAGCACCTACTTTTGATGCTTGGACATTCTCAAATATTAAATAAGAGTTTGAAACTCTGTATAAAATGCTTAAGGCGGGAGAAAATCCCGCCTTTTTCTGTTTTGTTTAAAAATTTTTCTTATGATAAAATTATTTTATGATTGAGAATTTGGAGCAGCTGAGGCTTGCTATTGATGTTGAAATTAAACATAAATATATTGATATAAGAGGGAAGCAGGAATGTTTTTCATCGTTTATCCGTAAGGAGGCTAAAAAATATTACAAAAAATCCGGGAAAAATCCGAAATGGTCTGTAATAATTGAAACTTTTGAACATTATCCCTGCGCATCAATAATTGAAAGACGGCGTGCAATAGACCTTCTTATAAAGGTTATAAAATCGGAATTATCAACAAGGACTTCTGAGACCGCACAATCCGGGGCGACTGATGTTCCTAAAAATCCCAAAGAGGTTGACGTTATGTACGTCAAGGGTGTCGGGCCAAAGATTGCTTACCTGCTCAATAAGCTTGGTATTTACACAGCAAATGATTTAATCTGTTATTTCCCGCGAAAACATGTTGATTATTCTTCAAGAACTCTTATAAGCAGGTTGAAAGAAGGCGAGACAACAACAGTATTTGGATACATAAGAAGTGTATCAATTTTTAATTCCCCTAAGGGGTTGTCAATCACAAAGGTTCTGGTTGAAGATGAGAGCGGGCGTCTTCCGCTGACCTTTTTTAATGCAAAATCTAACAAATTTGTGCAAGAACGTATGAGGTCACAGTTCCCAAAGAACGCAGGAATTATGTTGTCAGGCACGGTAAAGCGTGACAGCTATACTAACAGGCTTACTTTTGATAAGCCAACTTACTCAATTATGACCGGAGAATTTCTGTCCGGTGAAAAAACTGATTTAAATCTTGCAAGGATTGTTCCGGTATATACAGTTTGTGAAAATCTTAATATAAAAATATTACGAAAAGCAATCTACAATGCTATTAGCCTTTATAAAAACTATATTGTGAATGTTGTTCCCGATGAAATAAGAGAGCGAATTGGGCTTATGAATAAGCAGGAGGCGGTTGAGCAGATTCATTTTCCTGAAACAATGGAAAAACTAGCCCAGGCTAGATTTTCACTTGTTTTTGAGGAACTTTTTTTACTCCAGCTAAAACTTGTTCGTTTGAGGGAAGAGAACAGTACACATAAGGCGTTAAACTTAAAAATAAAAGAAAACGGGCTTGTTCAACGATTTATAGAGAGTTTGCCTTTTGAGCTTACAAGCGGGCAAAAAAAAGCCGTGAACGAAATTTTACATGATTTGAATTCTGATAAACCAATGGCCAGACTGCTTCAGGGAGATGTTGGCAGCGGTAAAACGGTTGTTGCATGTATAATGCTTTTGGCTGCTGTAGAGAATGGATATCAGGGAGCGCTTATGGCTCCGACTGAAATTTTAGCACAGCAGCATTATAACAATTTGGTTAGCTGGCTGATGCCACTAGGGCTTAGTGTCGGCCTTTTCCTTGGTTCTCAGGGTAAAAAAGTTCGGGAAAAATTCCATACTGATCTCAGAAACGGGCAGACCAATATTGCGGTTGGAACTCATGCACTGATTCAGGACCAGGTTGATTTTAATAATCTGGGGGCTATAGTTGTTGATGAGCAGCATCGGTTTGGGGTTAAGCAGAGAAATTTACTGAAGAAAAAGTCCACAAATCCTCAAATGCTCACAATGACAGCTACTCCTATTCCAAGAACGCTTGCTATGACGGTTCACGGTGATCTAGATTTAACAATTATTGATGAATTACCTAAAGGACGACTCCCTATTAAGACATCTCTTACAAGTTCACACAGAGGTGTCTATGAGCTCCTTGAAAGAGAAATTGAAAACGGCCGCCAAGCTTATGTGGTATATCCTTTAATTGAAGAAAGTGAAACTCTATCGGCAAAAGCAGCAACGATTGAGGCTGAAAAACTTCAAAATGAAATTTTCCCTCAGTACAGAATAGGCTTGCTTCACGGAAAGCTAAAGAATGATGAGAAGGATCAGGTAATGTCTGATTTTAAGAATAATAAATATGACATTCTTGTATCGACGACGGTTGTTGAAGTCGGGGTAGATGTGCCTAATGCTACTGTTATTGTGATTGAAAATGCCGAGAGGTTTGGGCTTTCACAGTTACACCAGCTAAGAGGCAGAGTTGGACGAAGTTCTCTTCAATCTTACTGTGTACTTGTTTCATCCTCTAAATCCCAGGAAACACGTGAACGGCTTAATATTATGACGCAAACCAATGACGGTTTTGTAATTGCAGAAAAAGATTTACAGCTAAGGGGGCCGGGAGAATTTTTAGGTACGCGCCAGAGCGGCCTGCCGGATTTAATTCTTTCTGATATTGTCAAGGATGCTAAAATACTTGAAATGGCACGGGCAGAAGCAATCAATTTTGTTAAAAACAACAAAATTAAGGATTATCCTATTCTTGAAAAAGTCACTTCATTAGAGATGTTTGGTGGTCTAGAAATTTAGCCGTTATTTTAAATATTAAGTTATGTAACGTTAGATTTTGCGAAAATAGCAATTATCTATAGATTAAATACTTTATATATATGTATAAGAGAAAGGTATAAATCTATGGGTAACGGATCAATTCCAAGATTGCTCTACATGTCCGGGCGCGAACGCACAAGAAACTATGGCGGAAATACTTACATTCAGAATAATTTTTATGGCGGAGGTGTTCGCACCCCATACCAGAACATCTGGAGCGGGTATAGAAACCATGTAACAATGGCGCCAATGTATTATGAACCACCGCACCATCACTATGGCGGGTTTGCGCCAACATGGTTGCCTGGATGGGCACAAAATGCTGTTGACCGGTTTATGGGCTTTAGCTTGCTCCAAAATCTTGTCGGAAAGACTGATAATTTTACTGATTTATATACACAGCAAAACCTTAGCAATGTGGAACTTGATGAGGTTAATCACAGATATACCGTTTAATTATCTTGGCGGTAAAATTTTAGCTTCAACTTCTTTATGCACGTTAATTGTATTTCCAAGGCTCCGGGCAAGTTCTGCTGCCGTGTTTGCTGTATAGAATTTCCCGCTGGTTACAAGTGATGTGCATTGCAATTGCGCAAGGTCATCTTTATCCGAAATATTAAACGCAATAACATCTATTGTTACGTCCTTGCGTTCTTTTATCATTTCCATAACAAATTTGCAGGGGCTTTCGTCACAATTTTCTCCGCCGTCTGTTAGCAGAATTATGTGTTTTTTCCCGGAAAATCCCATAAAATCATATTTAATTGCTTGTTTAAGTGAATAAGTTATTGGCGTCATCCCGCGCGGTTTTGTTTCAGAAAGCGCCTGATTAATTGCAAAATTATCCATTTTGCCTATTGGTACGAGCAATGAAGACGCCCTGCAAGCGTCAAATGGCGTAAATCCCATTTTGTGTCCATAGACTCGCAGGCCCACTTTGTTGTTACGGTTAATTGAAGGTAGAAGATTTCTTACTGTTTCAACCATCATCTGTGCTTTACTTTGACCCTCAAGATATTCAGACATGGAGTTGGAAAAGTCAAGAATAAAAAGTGTCATTTCTCCTTCATCCTGATTATATTGGTAATTTTGCGGCCCGTAAACTCCGTAATCTCCTCCGAATGCCGGTATTGCGACGGCCAGTGCTATCAGTATTATAAACTTTTTCATAATGTTATTATAAAAGTTTAATACGATTTAAAACATTAGACTCTTGGGGAAATTTTAATCTATTATAATATTTCCGTCTAATTTTGCATAAGCTCCGTATGGAATTGTCTGTTTTGCCTCTCCGTGCGTAAATGAAAAACCTCCATAAGCGGGTACATCAAGTGTAGAGGCAACTTCTGCCAAAAGCAGCTCAAGCCACTGTTCATCATCAACTCCCGTAAATTCTCCAAACGCAATCCCCTTAATATTTTTGCGGAATTGTTTCATGTTAATAAGCTGCTGGAACATTTTATCAAGTTTATAAACCGGTTCGTTAACATCCTCAACAAAAAATATAAAATCTCTTTCCGGAATAAAGTCAATACCGCAAAGTGAAACCAGAGTCGAAAGATTTCCTCCAAATATTATCCCCTCGGCCTGCCCGGCTTTATATATTTTGTTGTAATAATATTCCTGGGGGATACCTCTTAACGCCTTAAAGAAAGATTCTTCAGTAAGACCTTGAGGCTCATATGTATTAAAATCGCTTTGAGCCATTGGGCCGGAAAAGGTTATTAAATCCGAATGCTTAAGAAACATTGCCGAAAGCGCCGTAATATCTGAATAACCGCAAAAGAATTTTGGGTGTCTGCGTATAACCTCAAAATCAATCATTTTTATGAGCCTTATTGCCCCGTAACCTCCCCTTGCACAAATAATCCCATTGACTTCTTCATCAAGGAAGGCGCTATGCAGATCCTCAACTCTTACTTTATCCTCTCCTGCAAGATATCTGTCCGTTTCAAAAATGTGGCTGCCAAGCTTTATTTTAAATCCTTTGGTTTCAAAGTAGCTCTTTGCGAGCATAATTTGGTCATACTCAACAGGTCCCGACGGAGCGATAATTGCAATTGTATCACCTTCTGCCAAAATTCGCGGTTTAACTAAATTCATAAATTGTCCTTTTTTATTTCTCTTCTGTTATAATATTATCATTATGAATGAGAAATATATACCTTTATATAGAAAATATCGTCCACAAAGATTAGAAGAAATTGTCGGGCAGGAGCATATAAAAAAAGCATTAACTAATGCTATTACTATGAATAAAATTTCGCATGCTTATTTGTTTACCGGTCCTCGTGGTACCGGAAAAACTTCTACAGCAAGAATTTTGGCAAAGTCTCTTAACTGTAAGGAGGGGCCTACTGTTAATCCTTGCGGGGTTTGTGAAAACTGTCTTGATATAACAAATTCTGTGCCAATGGATGTTATTGAGATAGATGCTGCAAGCAATAGAAAAGTTGAGGATGCTCAAAATATTCTTGAAAAAGTTATGTATGCACCGGTTAACAGCCGGTATAAAATCTATATTATAGATGAAGTTCATATGCTTTCCAATACAGCTTTTAACGCGCTTTTGAAGACTCTTGAAGAACCGCCTAAGAATGTAATTTTTATTCTTGCAACAACCGAAGTGCATAAGGTTCTTGATACCATAAAAAGCCGATGCCAAAGATTTGATTTTAGACGAATTACTACAGATGATATAGTAAAGCACCTGAGATTTATTTCTGATAAAGAAGGGATAAATATTACAGATGACGCACTTTTTACTATTGCAAAAAATTCAGCGGGAGGTATGCGCGACAGTATTGCTCTGCTTGATCAACTGAGCATTCTTGATGGCGAAGAGGCAATTTCAACTGACGATATTAATAATCTACTTGGCAGAATTTCTTTCGATACACTGCACGGTCTTGCGGATGAAGTAATTAATTCTAACCCGCAGGGCGCAATTGAAGTTTTGGAAAAAATTTATAACTCGGGAAATGAACCTTCCCAAATTTTAACTAATTTGCTGGATTATTTTAAAAATCTTCTTATTGTTAAAAACTGTAATCCTTCTATTATATTTGAATTAACACAATTGAATGAGCCGCAAATAAAAGAACTTACTGTCCAAACTGAAAAACTTGAGACTCATCAAATTACTTTTTTAATAGATAAAACCTCAAATTATATAAAAGAAGTTAAAACGACAAATAATCCAAGATTGTGGCTTGAGGTTGGTATTATTGACCTGGCGAATCTTACCGAAAATACATCTTTGCTTGAGCTGCAAAATCGAATTACAAAACTTGAATCAGGTATTCAGGTCCAATCGACTCCGGTTAAAATATTTAAGGCTCCACCTGCCCCTGCTGTGGGGCCTAAGCCTTCTGTACTACCACATAAAGAAGAAACTGTTCAATCTAATTCTCCAGTTTCTTCTGTGCCTCCGACAACTCGATCAGGGCAAACGGTCGGCCCGGAAATAAATAGTGCTTCTAAATCGGAAGGTGTCACACCTGCCCCGTCACAAACGCCTGTTCATACTCACTCAAATGTTTCCGGAACGCAAGATATCGCAGTACTTTGGGGCAATTTACTTAATAATGTCTCCTCTGCCCCAACCCGCGCCCTTTTGAAGCAATGGGCAAATCCTATTAAAATTTCTCCGGAAGAAACAATTTTAACTATAAAAAATGAAATCTTGATGTCTCAGTTTATTTCGGGTAATAAGAAAAAAATTCTTACGGATGCAGTAGATGCACTTTTTGCACAATCAGATTCAAATATAATTGTACGTCTGCCAAAACCAGATGATGTACAAATAAAACCTTCACCCCAAACTTCTTCTCCCAGGCATATAAATGCTTATACTCCTCCCAAAGAGACAGCGCCGCCTGAAAATTTTCCTAAACATAATAAACCGACGGCGTCGCAAGAAACTGTTAGTCAAAATAGCAGCGATGAAACCCTTGATGAGGAAATTGTTGAAGAAACAAAAGGGACTCCCTCTCAAGATGATTCAGATGCCGACAAGGTTGAATATGCCGTTTCCCACTCCGATCAAGTCAGTATGATTATGGATCTTTTTGATGGAAAAATTATTTAAAATTTCTGGTCTCATACTTTGTACAAGCCGGCTAACATTGAATTCCTGATTTCTTAGGATATGTATACCAAATTTTGCCTCAAATTGCTAAAATGTTCCACTTAACTT
This sequence comes from Candidatus Gastranaerophilales bacterium, assembly GCA_944325075.1. Lineage (GTDB taxonomy): Bacteria > Cyanobacteriota > Vampirovibrionia > Gastranaerophilales > Gastranaerophilaceae > UBA1221. The sequence continues at coordinate 6,884 of CALUYU010000025.1, read as the reverse complement.
GCGGCTACTCTTATTTCAGAGGAAGATGAGTTTTCCAAGGATTGACGCTAGTAGAGTATTTCAGGGGCTTACAACGGTAAGATTTCACCACAAGTTTGGAATGAGGCTATGATTACCTTTCAAGCAAATTCGGTGGAGAATTATACATAAATCCCTATTTCTTTAAAAGGATTTATCAGATAATTATTCTTATTGAATTTTCGGTAAAATAGCATCGCCTCATAAGAATTTTTGAGGCGATTTTTATGACCTATGAGGTTTTCAGGTATTTTGAGATAAAGCTGTTATTGTATTGTGTAAGCATTTCAGGATTTGCTGCACTGTCTACTTTGATTTCCGATACCGGTTCTTCAGTTTGCGGAACAACTGTTTTGTTGGCCTTTTTATTATTGCGTCTTGCAGCTTCTTCATTCATCCTTTTTAATTCTTCAGCCATTTCAGCTTTAACTTGTGCAACCGTTTTCCCTTCTTCCTTTGCAACTTTTGCTATTCTGCGTTCTTCATTTGCTTTTGACATTTTGTCGTTGATTTTAGGCAGGTAGTAGCCGAGGAATATTCCGGAATAAGCATATCCAATTAATTGAGCTATATTCAATATTGCAAGCTGTTTCTTTAGCGGTTTGCGTGCCTCTTTTGGAAGTTCTTTGGTGAGTTGTAGAAGTTTACTGTATGATAATGCTTTTCCGTTTTCAACAACATTCTTGCCATGTTTGTTCAGGGTTGAGAGTAAGATTTCATCCCTTGTTTTAACTGATGAATTTTTCATCCAGTTAATAAATCCCTTTCCGCTGTTTTTAGGAAGGTTAATTAAATCTTTGGACATTAATCTTGTAACCCCCTTGGTAACAAGACTTCCAAGGATAAGAAGATTTAAAAAGCCCAGAGTATCTTTTACTGTTGATTCACGCAGCTCGTTTTCATCTCTGGCGCACATTAATCTTGATGTAATTGTCATACCGTATACGAATTTTAATTGATTAATTGTCGGCATCATGCCTTTGAACTGTATTTTTGCCAAAAATCTGTTAACAAATTCTTTCAATTGTTCTGATTTTGGCAGAGCCTTACTTAATTCTTTAGCAGCAGATCTTTTATCTCCGATCATTATTGTTGAAATAGCTCCAGCTCCAAATAGAACAGCCATGGCTGTTTTTAGAATTTTGAATTTAAGCGAATCATCTTTTTTACGTCCCGGAACTCCAGGGAAACCGTCACAGCCGGTCTTTTTCTTCGTTAAATACATGTTTATCGGCTGAACTGACATCCCGAATAATGAGGCAAATCCAAGTCCTGCAATTGATCTTCCAACGTTCAAACTCTTGAGGGATTTAAGAATTTTAACAGAATTGAAATCAGGAGCATTTTTGAAGCTTTCAATAACTTTTTCTTTGTTGAATGCTTTTGTTACGTTATGAATATTCTCAATTAATGTAGACAACGTGTTATCCGCAGTAGCAGCGTGTCCGTTATTAAATCCCTGGAGAATAACATTTTTTTCTCCGCCGGTTTCGGCTGTAATTAATGTTCTCAGGTAATTTGTATCTGCTTTTGAAATGGTTTCATTTTTTCCGTTCTTAATCAGATCGTATAATTTATCAACAACATTTTGTTTCATATCGTTGATCGGTACAAGACCATCAACGGCTTTTTCATTTGAAGGATTGTATACACGTATATTAGAAACAACTTCATTAAGATAAACTTTAAGCGGATCATCTGATCCCGATTTAAGTGCTTTATACCAATTATCACCAAGAATACCTATTGTGTCATTGTTCGCAAAAATCTTGTGGGCTTTCAGTTCATAGGCTCTGTTAATTCCCACTGCAAGAGCGGCCCCAAGAACTGTCCCATAAACCCCGACCATTGCATGGTTAAAGGTTCCGGTTGATTCACGTCTGCCGGTTTCCAACCCGGTTGCTATTCCACGGTGTTTTGTATCATATACTGTTCTTGGTATAACCATAGAACCTACATCAACCAGATTGGCTCCCCAAGCCTGGTTTGTGTCCAAAAATCTTAAAAATACGCTGGGTGCTGCTATAAGTGTATCAACCGCGCCGGTAAATGCCGGTGCTGAATTACTGCTATGACCGTTATTTTTATTTTCATAATTTTTAAATTGATGTCTTTGATCTTCTAATTTTGGGGTTATGTAATTGATTGCCATGATTATTTTCCTTTACGAATTAAAAAATGCTCCAAATGCTGTTGATTTAAGGTCTACCGGATTAAACTTAGGCTTTCCGCTTGCGGTTACCGCCTTTTCAGGACTGCTTGCTCCGGTTGTGCCCGCGGCGCCCGAGCCGACTCCTGAGGTGGTCTCTGCGGATGCTGCTCCGGCAGGTTTATCATTTGCTATTTGAGCCGTTTTTTGTGTATCGTTAGACTTGGCTTTCTCTTCCTGTGCTTTTTTGCTTGTCTGGATTCTGTTGTATATAGGGATAAATACTCCCAGCGCGATCAACGAGAATGTTAAATTACCAAGTTGGCATATTGAGCGTAAATTCTGCGCCCGTTTGGATGTAAGTTCACTTGTTGATTTAAGAGCAGTGTCTTTTGTCCAATGCCACATTTTTTGGAAAATATTTGTTTTATCTTTATCTATAGGTTTTAAATCATTTATTAACTTAATATCAGGATATCGTTTTTCAAGGAATGATGCAATACCTTTAGCTGCAAAGTCGCCAAGGAAATAAAAACTTGCAAAGGTCGCAAGATCTCTTACTGTAGATTCTCTCAGATCATTGAAATCTTCTGAAGCTCCCATGCGGCTGGCGAAGGTTGCAGTTGAAACAAGCCTTGTCTGATCCATTGTCGGGAAGAATTTTTTAAATTCAAGCATTTTCATGGATGGTAGCTTAAACATCATGGATGTCCATGACAATCCCAACATTGAACCTATTGATATAAATTTCTGCTTTAAGAGTTTCTTTTTGTCTTCTTCAGAGAGAACTCTTTCTTTGTCATCATTGTATATAGGAGCGCCTTTTTTACCGCCTGCTGTTTTATGTGTAATCCATCTGTTTATTGGCTGGGCTGCAAGCGCCAATGGTATGGTTATAGCCATACCGCCTATACTTTTATATTTTACAAGTTTTTGTGCCTTTGTAATATATTTTGAAAATTCTTCAGCTGTTGAGATACCTGCTTTTTTAGCATCATGCAGGACTTCGACGGTATTTTTCAACAAAGATTCTAATGAGTTGCCAAAATAACTGTTTTTCGGATTATTTTGTGTAAATTTAATATTTTCTGAAATTTTTGTTTTTTCTATTACGTTATCGACAGCCTTTTGCAATACCTTTTTGTCTATCTTGTCACCGTCAGCCATTTTCCCAAGATTTTCAAACATTGCATCAAAAGCTTCAGGTTCTTTTTTGTAAATATCAAGGAACGATTTGTCAATTTCAGTTCCATCTGCTCCCTTCAAGTCAAGGAACATATTTTTTATCATTGAAGAATAGTTTTCAGAACCGGTACCTTTGTAAAAACTGTTAATTGTTGTTAAAGTTTCTCTATCAGCCCAATTTTTTGTTAAATTGGACTTTTTCCCCATAATACCGCCATTAAGCAGCTTTGCCGCGCCAATTACAAAAACACCCGGCAATAAACAGTTAATAAATAGTCCTGAACTTTCTCGGCGCAATGCTTCAAACCCGGCTAAAAAATTAAATCTTCGTTTTTGTTTTCCGTTTTCATCCAACACCGGGTTCCCGTTTTCATCAGTTACTTTTGAGGCAGCAGTAGTTTCAACTATTGTACGGGGACCAATAGCTGTTAGCAAATCTAATACCGTAACGTTTACCATAGGTTCGGCTTCACATTTTTGCATACCCTTTATTGCCCATTCGCCTAACTTTTCCAATCCGGTAAAGCTTGGTAATCGGTCTGACACATCCCTGGTATTTGCTGGGGTATATTTTCTTTGTTTGCTATTTTCTACACTAACTTTTTGTATCATAACTGTTTGTTTATTATTTACAACGTTTATTATAACAACACTACACTTATATTAAAAGTGAGGAAAATTTTTTTTTGCCTTATCTTCACCAATTGTAAAGTTAATATTAAGACCATCTTTTTAATATTTTTTTAAAAATATGAAATTTTAAAACTTTTTTTTTATTTTTTAGTGTTTTTTTTACGTTATTAAGTCATTTTTTCAGTCGATTTATGAAAATATCTTAATTAACTTTTTTGTAAATTTTTGTAAATATATTTTGTAAAATCAATAAAATTATCTACTTTGTATATACTTTTTTGTTTTTTTATCCATGCTTTTATTATTGAATTTTTTAATTAATGCATGATATAATTTCTACTGATAAAGGAGAAGATTATGCCTCATTTTTTTATAAAATCAGAGAGTATATCTGAGGGGTTCGTAATTATAGATGATAAAGAGAATTATAATCATATTGCCAGATCCTTGAGGGCAAAATGTGGGGAAGATCTTCTTCTTATAGATGAAAATCAGATTCAGTACGAGACAAAAATTACTGATATTACGAAAGATACTATTTCTGCTGAAATTTTGAAATCTTACAAATCAAATCGAAAACTTCCGTTTAATTTATATTTGGTACAGTCTCCCTTAAGAAGTGATGCTCAAAATATTCTTATCGAAAAGGCTACGGAGCTTGGTGCTGCCGGAGTTTTTCCGGTACTAAGTGATAATTGCGCCTTAAATAAAGCGGTTATTGATAAAAAAACTGCCAAGTGGCAAAAAATTATGTATGAGGCCTCCAAGCAGTGTGAAAGAGCTGATATTCCAAAATGTTACGAGCTGACCAAAATTCAGGATCTAATTCAAAACGGAAAATTTGACTATGTTTTTGCTTTTTGCGAGAGACTCAGCAGTAAAACTTTCAGGACTTTTTTCAGTGAAAATCCAGGATGTTTTGCTGATAACTCAAATATTCTTGTAATTATTGGTCCGGAAGGAGGTTTCTCTGATAGAGAATTTGATTTTTTCAGGTCAAATAATATCCCTATGCTTACACTTGGAAATCTGATTCTTAAAGCTGATACTGCTGTTATTGTTGCGTTAGGAAATATAATTTATGAATACTACAATTCTTTCAAAAATTAAATCTGATAAAATTCTTTCCCGAATTGCCGCTCAATTTTCTGATAAGGATATTTATGCTGTTGGCGGGACTGTTAGGGACTATTATATGGGCAAAAGTCCTTTGGATAGAGATCTGATTATTGTTGGAATGGATGCCAGAGAATTTGCACTAAAGGTTCATGAATTATTTAATTCTGCTTTTGTTCCTCTTGATGAAGAAAATAAGATTTATAGAATTGTGCTGAAAGATGGTCTTTCCAAGCATAATCCCGAAATTATTGATATTACCAATCCTATTGAAAATTCCCTTGAAAGAGACTTAATGCGTCGTGATTTAACTATTAATTCAATTGCAGTTAATATTAGATCCGGCGAGGTCATTGACTTATGCGGCGGCATTGCTGATATTAAAAACAAAAATCTTGATTATATTGATGAAAATAACTTTGTTGATGATCCGCTAAGACTGTTAAGAGTCTACAGATTTCAGGCCGCATTGGGTTTTGAGCTTAGTCCCGAAACTATTAACGCAGTTTGCAAGTACTCCGGTTTGATTAAAAGGCCCGCCAAAGAACGGATACTATATGAACTTATGAAACTTTTTGACGGAAAATATTCTGCAAAAGCTCTTTTGAATATGAATAAAACTTGGCTGCTTGAGGAAATTTTTCCGGTTGTTCTTGAATTAAAACAGGTTCCGCCTAATTCACATCACCATCTTGATCTTTTACATCACAGTATTGAAACTGTTAATCAGATTCAAATTTTGTACGATGAAGCTGATGAGTTAATACAAACTCATCTTAACAGAATTGATTTTGGTGGATTTTCACGTCTGGCGCATTTAAAATTTGCCGGTTTTTTGCATGATATCGGAAAGTTTTCTACCTGGACTATTGACAAAGATACCGGGCGTCACCGCTTTATTAAGCACGATGATGTCGGGGCAAAACTTGTTAAGCCGATTTTAAAAGATCTTTCTTGTTCAAACAAACAGATTGGCTATATTTCAGAGATGATTAAAAACCATATTTATCCTTCCTGCCTCATGCAGGATCCAAATGTTAATGAAAAAGCGATGATGCGCTATCTCAGGAAGCTTGGTGACAACGTTATTGATAATATTATTCTTGCTAAAGCTGATAGATTATCTGCCAGAGGGGAGCTTATTACTGATGAGATTATCGCTCACAATCTCAATAATCTTGATCGCCTGCTTGCGCTCTACTTTAATTCCATTGAAGAGTTGAAGCCGTTGCCAAAACTTCTTGATGGAAATGAGGTTATTGATATTCTTAATATTAAGCAGGGGCCAATGCTTGGGAATATTTTAAAAGCTTTACATGAAGCTCAATTAAACGGTGACGTTATGACTAAAGAGCAGGCCATTGAGTTTATTAAAAATTTTGCATTAAAAAATCGGAATGACAGGATTTGAACCTGCGACCCCCGCGACCCGAACACGGTGCGCTACCAAACTGCGCTACATTCCGAGATAGAAATTTAAGAGTAAGTTGTTTGAAGCGCACCAGTGCTACCTCTCACAAAAACAATACTCAATTGTTTTTGTTCGGCAGAGTCAAACTGCGCTACTTTGCCATGGCTTGCTTATCCGACCGCTCGCATTCAAATACAATTTAAAATAATTGTTTGAATTGTACCGGTGCTATCTCTCACAAAAACAATACTCAATTGTTTTTGTTCGGCAGAGTCAAACTGCGCTACTTAATCCCGGCTTGCTTATCCGACCGCTCGCATTCAAATACAATTTAAAATAATTGTTTGAATTGTACCGGTGCTATCTCTCACA
>CALUYU010000024.1 GCA_944325075.1 Candidatus Gastranaerophilales bacterium | reverse complement strand
GAGTATACAACAATTATGTTAAATAACGCAAATTTTTAAATTTATTTTGTTATTTTTATTAAAAATTTTAAATATAGTATATTAATTTGTATTTTTAATTAATGTCTATATTAATAGAAATCATATCTTAAAAATATAGTTAATTTCTAATTATAATTCAACACCTATTTTTTTCAACTCTTGGTTAAGCCAACCTGTTGCAATATTTTCATCTTGCTCTATTGCAATTTCAACCCCTCTTTTTGCTATTTCTAAAAGTTGCTTGGATTGAAATTGTAATTTTTTAGCTTGCTGAATATTATTCTTAATAAAACTTTGTACTTCCAATTGAAAAATTGGGATTGGCATATTTAAAATATCATCATCTGTTATAGTAGGGTATGATGAACCAGTATTATATTTTAAAGTTAAATCTAATATTGGTTTTAATTTAAAATATGTATATAACGTTTCCTTGTTAACATTAGAATTAACTTTTTCTTGTAAAACAGTAAAAGCACCACTGCCAACATAATTTGTATTTTCAACTATTGCAATAGCCCCTCTATAAGTTCGAACTTTTGATATAAGGATATCATCTTTCTGTAAATTAATTTTTGCATTTGCAGGTAAATTTTTACCTAGAATCCTTTCAGGAAATATTTCTCCACTTGTAATGTTTATGCTTCCTATCTCAACATATTTATATTCTGAACTCATATCTATTAAAAAGCTTTTTTTGTTTTGTTCAAATTGATTTCCTATTATGTCCCAACCATTTGGATATGTTTTTATCTTTCCAATAATTTCATCATATTTAGACTGGAAATATTCAGCATCTAGCCGGTTTGCATTTTTAGCATCTGAATAATTTTTAATAGCCCCTAATTTGTGTTTTGAACATTTATAATTGACACTTAATTCATTCTGTAAACATCCACTGGCCTTTATAAAGTTTTGAGTACTCGTCCCCTTATATTGAAAAGACATTTTAACAATTTTAGAGATAATTTTTTGTATTTTTAAAGGTTTTACATAAATTAGCTGAATTTGTTCCGGATATATTTCAATTTGCCCGGAAGAACCCTTATATAGTTTATTGATTTGCAACTGTCCGTATTTAGAATTCAGATAAATATATAAAAACTCAGGACTAAGTTCTTTTAGTTTGCTTATTCTTGTGATGTGGCCATCTATAACAAATTTATCCTTATCATAAACAAAACAGCAGCGGCCAAGAGTTCCAACCCCAGTCGAATTCAATAATACATCACCACTAAAAATATGCATTCGAGGATTTTTATTATAGAAATCTTCCGTTACAAATTCTTGTCTATCATCCGAAAAACCATTTTCTCTTATATTTACGCTTCTTAAAGCCTTAATTGTGCCGTCAGGCGAATATTCAGGTTGTGCACCCCTTTTTATATATTTTGCATAATCCCCCAACTGCTTATAGCCGTTAGCTTTAAGTTTTTCTCTTAATTTTATTATATCTGGGGTAAACATTTCCGCATTAATCGAAAAATCCAAACTTGCTTCTTTTACCTTATCTAAATTTTGAATTGATGTCTTCATTATTCTTCACTCCAGAAAGAAAGCTTTTCAGATTTTGCAAAATCTATAAATGCTTCTGCTATACCATCCGGTAAATCTCCATTATGGTTGTGGAGATCATGTTCTAATACAAAATGACCGTGTTTATCAAGTTTCAACCTGCCGTTTTCATCTTTTGTATAAATATATTCTCCAGAATTATCTTTACCACTTTTTTCAGATACAGCAAAAAAGATTGGGTAGTCTCCGACTTTTGGACAATAATACATTTTATTGGAATCATCATCATTCCATTTTTGTAAGAATATAACACTTGTTTTTGTTCCAGTATGCGGCTTAAATGTATTTACATCCAAACCAACAACTGCAAGAATTCTTGCTTTTTGTGCAATATATTCTCTAATATCTTTATCGGATGTATTATTAAATCTGCCTTGCGGTAAAACTATTGCAAGTCTTCCACCCGGTCTTACAAAATCTAAGTTTCTTTCAATAAATAAAATATCTCTTCCGACTTTGGATTTCATTTTATTTTTATTTTCATCTTTAAAAGCCAAGTCATATTTTGCAAGAATTGTTTGTTCTTTTATATCACCCGCAAAAGGCGGGTTTGCCATTAATATATCAAAATTAAATTCTTTGTATGAATCTTTTTCTTTTTGTAGTTTTTTCAGTCTTTTTATACCTTCGCCATATGTATCATACCACTCAATAGATTCTATTGTGTTTTTCCATCTATCATAATCAAGGGTATTTAAATGTAGTACATTTGTATTGCCGTCACCTGCAATTAAATTCAAGGTTCTTGCAACGCGAACAGCTTTTTCATCAAAATCTATACCAAAAATTTTTAAAACATTTTCTTTTTCTTCATCTGGAATATCGGCATTTGAGAATAATTTACCGGTAATTTTAAAAATTGTATGTACGGGGAAACCGCAAGAGCCCGAAGCGGTATCTATCATATATTCACCCTTTTTCGGATTTAACATTTTTACACACATATCAATTACATGCCGAGGGGTAAAATATTGTCCTTTTTCACCTTTAGAGGACTTATTTATTAAATATTCAAAAGCCTCATCTATAATTTGAAGGTTTGAATTAAATAATTTAATATCTTGAATGCTGGATACACAAACCGATAAGTGAGATGGTGAAAGATTTATTTTTGCATCTTCCGTAAAAACACCTTTCCATTTAGTTTTTGCTCCGTCAAATAGTTTTTGAATTTTATTTTTAAGTTCTAAATCAGTTTCACCTTTATTTCTAAATTCAAGTTGTCTGAATTTTTTATCGTTAACTTGTTTTACTAATTCTATGTATTCTTTATATTCTAAATCCGCTAACGATTCACATTTGCAGTTTCTATCAACATCATAGCTTATAATTTCTTTATCTTTTTTACTTAAACTTTCATCATATAATTTGGTAAAGATAAGTTTAAAACATTCTTCAAATACGTCTACCCCAGCATTTGCAAGAACTTCATCTTCCATATTTTCAATAATTTGTCTTAACGATTTTCCTTCTTTTAAAATTTTATCTTTTATAATCAAATCTTTTAAAGTAAAAGGTTCATCTAAAATATCTTTCAACGATTGTGATTCTGTTGGTATATTTGGAATTTCTTCAAAATAGTTAGGATCTTTTCTATTAAAAAATGTTATTTGAGAACCATTAGTCCAAACAGACATTGTAGCACCTGTTGCGTTACAATAACTTTTTAGTTGTTCTTTTCCCTCTTTTTCTTTTGATTTTTTTAATTCAATAATTATATATTCTGTTGTTGGGCGTTCTTTTTCAAAAATGACAATATCAGCACGCTTAACTTCCCTACCGAAATGAATTCCGTGTTCTAATTTAATTCTTGATGTTGGGTATTTATATTCATTTATTAATCTATCTAAAAATAGCTGTCTTACGATTTCTTCAGGGGTTAAAATGATATCAGTTTTACGGACTAAACATTCAACAACCGTTTTTCCCTTCTCATTTTCTCTTAATTTATCTATTAATCTTTGTTGTTCTTCTTGATTAAATAAACTAAGACGTCTTATTTCAGCAATAATCCTTTCCATAGCTAACCCTCTCCCATATATTTAATATTAGCATAAATATTTAAATTAGAAAGTTTGTAAATAATTATACAATTATTCCCAATTTCAGCAACAAGTTTTATTGTTTCCTTAAAAATCTCTTTATGAACTAAAATTCTTTTAACAACTTAGTGCAAATTTTTTGTACTTTTATCGAAAAAATCAACAATCTTTACCGAACGGTAAAAAACACATGTTTAGAAACAAATTTTAACTTTTAAAATCCATCTTATCATCTTGTGTTTTTAATCCTTCAACGAAAGTCTATTTATAACAACATTTTAGTAGTTTGCACTCTAAGAGCTGAGGTCGCTGTGTTTTTCTTTAGATGCAATGAATTCGCGAAAAACAAAAAAGCAGCCGCCAACAGTAATTACTGTTGGCGGCTGCCGGTTTACCAGATAGTTTTATTTTCTTAATTTTATAATGCATTTCTCAATATTGTTTTTATATCATCAGCGGTCATAACTTTATAGGCACCTTCTGATACAAAACAAGTTTCTGCAATTTTATCCAATTCTTCTGCGTTTGTTACTCCAAGTTCACTGAGTTTTGTCGTTGCACCTATATTTTTGAAAAATTCTTCTAGTTTATCAATACCTTCAAGCGCAACTTCTTTATTCGATTTTCCTTCAGGATTAACATTAAATACATTAACCGCAAATTTTTTAAACTTAGATAAACCATAGTCCATAATGTATCTGTAATAACTTGGTGAAATTGCAGCCAGTCCCATACCATGGGTTACATCATAATATGCGCTTATTTGGTGTTCAATATTATGGACTTCCCAATCACCCTTTTTAGAACACGATAAAAGTGTATTTAAAGCAAGCGATGCTGCCCACATAATATTTCCTCTTGCGTTGTAATCTTTAGGATTTTCAACACAAATATACGCATTTTTTATAATATTTTTCATTAAAGCTTCCGATAAATCATCCGAAACATTATCTTCATCAGATTCAGAAAAATATTGTTCCATAATGTGGCTCATCATATCACAAATTCCGCTTACCATTTGGAAGTTAGACAAAGAGAATGTGTATTCCGGATTTAGAATAGAAAAATCAGGCAGCATGTTAGGATAAACCACACCGGTTTTAATTTTAACGTCTTCATTTGTAATAACAGAGCCGCCGTCCATTTCAGAACCCGTTCCTACCATTGTTACAACCGTACCGAAAGGAATCATTTTTTCCGGAACATTATAGTTCATATAAAAGTGTTCCCAAAAATCGACATCATTGGCAGCTCCCATCGAAACGGCTTTAACACAATCCATTGTTGAACCACCTCCAACTGCAAGAATAAAGTCAACATTATTATCTCTTACAAGTTTTATTCCCTCTCTAACCTTAGCGGCGGTCGGATTTGGCATAATTCCTGAAAATTCTATAACATTTTTGCCTGCATCTTTAAAAATTTTTATTAACTCATCGTAAAGACCGATTTTTTTTATCGCGCCTTTACCGTATGCAAGCATTATTGTTTTCCCGTAATTTTTTAACTCATCCTTCAGATTATCCAAAGAATTCTTCCCAAAATAAATCTTTGTAGGGTTGTGAAAAGTAAAATCGTATTGCATTATCTATCTCCTTTTTTTCTTATTATTTAATATTCTAATACCTGATAGTAACTCTAAGTCAATAACCTTAAATAAAAATTACAGAATTACAAATTTTATATAAGAAATAAAAATTCTCTTGAATCAAGTTATTTCTTAAACTAATCAAATATCTTGTCTCAGGTACTATTTCCCTAAGCCGGCCAAAAATTCCACAGTTTCAGGATCATAGTGTGAAAAGAATAAACTTTTACCTGTATCTAATGCCTTGATTTTATCCAATTCATCTAAAGATAGTTCAAAATCAAAGATATTGAAGTTTTCTTCCATTCTTTCTTTGTGGGTGGATTTTGGAATTACAATTATGCCTTCCTGGGTTAAAAATCTAAGAGCAACCTGGGCAACAGATTTTCCGTATTTTGCGCCGATTTCTTTAAGCGTTTCATTTTGGAAGTAATTATTTCTTCCTTCCGCAAAAGGCCCCCACGACATAATCTGGGTATTATATTTTTTCATAATTTCTCTGGAGAATTTTTGTTGCTGGAATACATGGGTTTCCACCTGATTTATTGCCGGCTGGATTTCTACAAAATTAGAAAGGTCAACAAATCTATCCGGATAGAAATTACTTATACCGATTGCTCGTGTTTTCCCTTCTTTATAAGCTTTTTCCATTGCGCGATATGTTCCGTAATAATCACCGATAGGCTGGTGGATTAAAAGCAGATCCACATAGTCTGTCTGCAATTTTTTTAAAGATTCGTCAATTGACTTATACGCTTTTTCCTCACCGGCATTTGAAATCCAGATTTTTGTTACAAGAAAAATATCTTTTCTATCAATACCGCTCTTTTTTATTGCATTTCCAACAGCTTCTTCATTAAAATATGCCTGTGCCGTATCTATTAACCTGTACCCAACTTCAAGGGCTTCCGATACTGCTTTTTCGCATTCATTGTGATCCGGTACCTGATAAACACCAAACCCTAATATAGGCATTTCAACACCGTTATTTAATTTTACTGTCTGCATAACTTATCTCCTTATCTTAAATTTTTTAATTAATATCGTCCAGCAAAACTTTAAAAAGTCTTGCTCCTTTTATTTCGATGTTAAATAAATTTATCTCAGTCGGACAAATTAATATAATCCATCTAAAATCTTTTTGAAAATTCATAAACAATTTTTTAAATATAATCTTATATTTAATACTGCCTATAATTTTAATCTTTCACAATATACGGCCTAAACACAGCCTCAAGTTGAATTTTACAAAATTTTCCAGTCCATTCAAGCGGCTCAAATTGACCGTCTGACATGCACCAGCAAGTCATCATTCCGTATAATTCGCTTATTATAATATGTGTCAAAAGTTCAATTGGAGTTTCTTCTTTTAATTCGCCATTTTTCACAGCCTCCTCAAGTATTTCTTTTAGCATTGTGAAGTCATAATACCATTTTTTACCATCTTTATTATCCGGAACATTTTTAGGATCAAGGACATCCTTTGTCCACTGACGACATGTATTTATCCCGCAAGACTCTACACACTCCATAAATCGATGAAAATAATACTGCAGTTGCTCTATTATCGGCATTTCTTTCATAGTTTTTAACTCTTCAACAATTTCGCCAAACGGCACCCGGCTTATATCAAGAACTATATCTTCTTTCCGCTTAAAATATGTATAAAAAGTTCCTTTGGCAACACCGGCCTTTTTTGTAATATCCTCTACATTGATTGCCTCAAATCCCTTTTCTCTCAATAGTTCTAAAGCTGTTGATATAAGTTTTCTTTTTGTTTCAATTGCTGCTATTTGTCGTTTATTCATTTAAAATCACCTTTCAGTTATATTATAGCATACTTTGACCAAAAGTCAATGACTTTTGGTCAAGTTTATTACATGAATTAATATATGAAAAACCGCGGCTGCATAGTCCGCGGTTTTCAAACCCTCTCTCCTCATCAGGTCTCATATTAGAATTTATGAGACAATTCTATGAACAACCTGAATAGCCGCAGTTAAGACAAATGAAACATCCTTCTGCCATTTCAATAGTATTTCCGCATTCAGGGCAGGTTACAGTTTTAATTTCACCGGTAGGATTATATTCTTCATTTTCTGAAACTGTCGGCTCAGCTTCAACTTTTTCTTCTTTTTTCTTGTCATCCAAATTCATAGGTTGGAATTGACGTGAATTGTTTCTGTAAACAGTTATACCTTTAAGATTATTTTCATAAGCTAAAAGATAAGCTTCTTCAATATCTTTTCTTGTTGCATGTTCTTCAAAATTAACTGTTTTAGAAACAGCGTTATCAGTATGAAGCTGGAATGCAGCCTGCATTTTGACATGCCAGTAAGGTGAAACATCATGAGCTGTTACAAATATATGTTTTACGCTGTCAGGAATGCCAGCTACATGCGCGATAGAACCGTCTTTTGCAATTTGCTGCATTAACTCTTCACTGTAATATCCGTTTTTAACCATATAATCTTTGAAAATAGGGTTAACTTCAAGCATTTCTGTTCCATCCATAATTAATCTTGAAAATACAAGACCAAACAATGGCTCAACTCCGCCTGACGCACCGGCAATCATAGAGATTGTACCGGTAGGAGCGATACAAGTTGTTGTGGCATTTCTGATTCCGTATTTTTCAATCTGAGCATCAAGGTCTGCCCATTGTTCATCAGAAATAATACCTGCTGATTTACCTTTATACTTATTAGTCAGGAATTTTTGATTATCATAAACACTTCCTTTAAAGTTATTAAAACGTCCGCGTTCTTTAGATAATTCAATTGACTCACATTTAGATTCATAGTCAATAAATTCCATAACCTGAGCACCTAATTTTGTGCCCTCTTCAGATGCGTATGAAATCCCCATTTTCATAAGCATATCAGCCCAGCCCATAACGCCTAATCCGATTTTACGGTTATTTCTAACCATTTCAGAAATTCTAGGAAGAGGGTAATTATTAACTTCAATAACGTTATCTAAGAATCTGATAGCAGTTCTTGTAACATCTGCAAGTCTATTCCAGTTAATTTTATTACCTTCAGGAGTTTCATCAACCATCCGTCCAAGGTTAATAGAACCAAGGTTACAAGCCTCATAAGCAAGAAGAGGAACTTCCCCGCAAGGATTGGTTGATTCTATTTCGCCAACAAGAGGGGTCGGATTATCAGCATTCATTTTATCAATGAAAATTATACCAGGCTCACCGTTTCTCCAAGCGCCGTCAACAATCATATCAAATACTTTCTTAGCACTTAATTTCCCAACAACCTGGTTGTTTTGCGGATTAACCAAATCATAGTCTGTTCCGGCTTTTAGTGCTTCCATAAATTTATCTGTAATAGCAACAGAAATATTAAAGTTATTTAATTTATTGTTATCGCTTTTACAGTTAATAAAATCTAATATATCAGGATGATCAACTCTTAAAATTCCCATATTTGCGCCGCGTCTTGTGCCGCCCTGTTTAACGGCTTCAGTTGCTGCATTGAAAACTTCCATAAAGGATACCGGCCCGGAAGAAACACCCATTGTAGAGCGAACAACGCTGTTTTTAGGTCTTAATCTTGAAAAAGAAAACCCGGTACCTCCGCCTGATTTATGGATTAAAGCAGTGTTTTTAACGGTTTCAAAAATTCCCTCAAGAGAATCTTCAACCGGCAAAACAAAACAAGCTGCAAGCTGGCCCAATTCACGACCTGCATTCATTAATGTAGGAGAATTAGGCATAAAATAACAATTTGTAATTGTTTTATAAAATCTCTCTGCTAATTTATCAACATCACTTTGGCTTTTGCCAAATTTTAAATCTCCGGCTGCAATAGTATTTGCAACTCTTCTAAACATATCTGCCGGGGTTTCGGTACAATTCCCGTTTTTATCACGTTTTAAATATCTCTTCTCAAGAACTTTAACAGCATTTTCAGATAAGTTTAATTTGTCTTCCACTAAGTTCACACTAACCTCCGTTTATATCCCTACTTTACATGCTCTGAAAACAAGCATGTGTCATTTTTAATTGTATAACAAGAAAGTTAATGAAGGCAAGAACATAATAAATAATTATTACGAAATGTAATCAAAAATAAAAAAATAATGAATACTTGTATAATTTAAAAAGTAAGGTATAATAAAGATATAAAGATAACGTTACAATACAGAGATTTGGAGTTGAAGAAATATGCGAATAAAAAATACTTTAGGATTCACATTGGCAGAAGTTTTGCTGGTAATTGCCATACTTGGAATTATTGCTGCAATGACTTTACCAACACTAAAATCGTCTATCCCGAGTAAATATGAAGCTTTGCATAAAAAATGCGATTATGTTTTAGAAACTGTAGTCTCTGAAATAGTAAATAATGAAGACTATTACGAAGCACTAAAAACAGTAACAAACGATCCAAGTGATCCCAGCGGAGAAAGTAAAATTACAACAATAACTCACGGAATACAAAATACCCATAAGGTAGAAATTGATGGTGAAACATTTGAAGGGAACACCAAATTCTGTAAACTTGTTGCTCACAGATTTAAAATTATGCCGGGTACAGCAATAAATTGTACTACAACTGCGGGGTTCAAGGAAGACGGGAAAACTCCTACATTTATTTCAACAGATGGAGTTCAATGGCTTATCCCCGTAAGCGACTTCCAAAGTGATAAGACAATCTCATTCAAAACATCTACTGACGGAAGAGGCCCCAATTGTGCATTCGTAAAAAGCAACCCCAACTCTTGCCCCGAACCTGACATTTTTGTATATACAATAACTAAAGAAGGCCGTTTATACAAGGATGTTGCAAGCTCGTCCAAATTACAAATGAAATAGTAAATATTTAAATTTTATTAAAATTAATATAAAGTTATAGGCGGAATTTCATGTTTGGTATATAATCCTATTGAGGTACCGAATTGAAACATTCCAAATTAACAGCCCTTATATTTTTAGCACTTATTTTGGGAATTATTGTAGGACAGTTTGCCCCGAATTTTGCAGTAAAAATGCACCCGTTTGCAGCAATATTTTTGCGAATGGTAAAAATGATTATTGCACCGTTGTTATTCTCAACATTAGTAGTAGGGATAGCAGGACATGGAGATGCTAAAAGCTTAGGGAAAATAGGACTTAAAACTTTAGTATATTTTGAGGTTGTAACTACCCTTGCATTAATAATCGGGCTGGGAATGGCGAATGTATTTAAACCGGGCGTGGGATTTGTAGCAGGAACATCCGAACATGCCCTACAAATGCAGACCGCAGGTTTAATGGCTGCAACGCATGCCCATACATCTGTAGGCGAGATGATTACGAATATCTTCCCCACAAGTATCATTGATGCAATGGCTCAGGGAAACTTATTACAAATAGTAGTATTTTCAATATTCTTTTCTATTGCCATTTGTGCCTGCAAAGATAAAGCCAGACCGGTCTTAGATGTTCTAAATTCTGTATCCCAGATTATGTTTAAGTTTACTGAATATGTTATGTACTTTGCACCTTTAGGGATTTTCGGAGCAATTGCGGCAACAATAGGCGCAAACGGCCTTTCAGTATTAAAAAATTATTGCAAGGTAATCGGAGCATTATATATTGCATTTGCGGTTTTTGTAGTACTGGTATTGTTTATTGTATGCAAAATCGTAAAAATTTCTTTCAGAAGTTTGATAAGAGCTTTGCAGGAACCCGCTCTGCTGGCATTTACAACAGCAAGCTCAGAAGCTGCATTTCCTAAAGCAATGGAAATTATGGAAAGATTCGGGGTTCCTAAAAACATAGTAGGTTTTGTAATGCCAACCGGATATACTTTTAACCTTGACGGAAGCACTTTGTATCTGGCTATGGCAGTTATATTTTCCTCCCAGCTGGTTGGAATTAATCTTGATTTAAACCAGCAGATTATAATTATGCTTGCATTAATGCTCACAAGTAAAGGGGTTGCCGGAGTTCCAAGGGCGTCGTTAATCGTGCTTGCCGGGACACTAGCAAGCTTTAATATCCCAGTATTAGGGGTTGCAATACTCCTTGGAATAGACCAAATTCTTGACATGGGCAGAACAACCGTAAACCTTATCGGGAACTGTGTTGCAACAGTTGTAATTGCAAGATGGGAAAATGTTTTTGATTATAAAAAGATGAGAGAATTTGTACGCCGGGATATTGCCGAAAGTATTGAAAATGAAATAGGGAATTTCCCCGATAAAGATATAGTTACAGAAAAAATTAAAGAAGGATAAAAAGATGAGTAATGACGTCAAAATAGAATTTAAAGACACTTTGAATTTACCTCAAACCTCTTTGGCAATGAGAGCCAATGCAACTGTACGCGAATTAGAAATTCAAAAATTCTGGGAAGAAAATAACATTTATGAAAAGATTATTGACAATCGTGATAAAACAAATAAATTCATCCTGCATGACGGTCCTCCGTATTTAAGCTCGGAAAAGATTCACGTCGGAACCGCTCTCAATAAAATACTTAAAGATATTCTTCTTAAATATAAAGCGCAAGCCGGTTATTATACGCCGTATGTACCCGGATATGACGGTCATGGCCTTCCGATTGAAAACGCCGTGGTAAAAAATATAAAAGGCGGAAAAAACGCAATTACGCCGGCAGAATTAAGAGAAAAATGCCGCGAATTTGCACATAAAAATCTTAAAGGCCAGGAAAAAGAATTCAAACGATTGGGTGTTCTTGGAGACTGGGATAATCCTTACTTAACAATAGCTCCTGAATATGAAGCCGAACAGGTAAGAGTTTTTGGAGAAATGTACAAAAAGGGATATATTGAAAAAGGATTAAAACCGGTTTATTGGTGTGCCTCTTGCGAAACAGCACTTGCCGAGGCTGAAGTTGAATATGCAGATCACACATCTACTTCAATTTACGTAAGATTTAAATTTGATGAGGACTCAACAAAAAAAATAAATCAAATAATTCCGTCAGCCTCAGGGAAAGATATTTATGCAGTAATCTGGACAACTACTCCTTGGACAATTCCTTCCAACATGGCGATAAGTGTACATCCGCGATTTGATTATACGTTCTTTGACTATAAAGGGGATGTATATATTGCCGCACAAGGCTTATTGGGCCATTTCCTTGCAGATGTCGGCTGGGAAGAAAAGGATATTAAGGTTATAGGAGAATGCAAGGGGAATGATTTGGAACTCTTAAACACAGAACACCCTCTGTTCAATCGCAAATCACCTATTATTTTAGGAGAACATGTCACCCTTGATGCCGGAACCGGTTCTGTACATACAGCTCCGGGACATGGTCTTGAGGACTATGAAGTCGGATGCAGATATGGTATTGAAGTATTTTCACCGCTTGATAGCAAAGGCATATGGACAGAAGTAGTTAACGACAAAGACTTAGAAGGTCTTCCATATTACAAGGGTAATGCTGTTGTAATAGATAAACTTCAAAAATGCGGAGCACTTCTTGCTCAACAAGATATAAACCACAGTTACCCACACTGCTGGAGATGTAAAAATCCGGTAATATACAGAGCAACACCGCAATGGTTTGTAAAAGTTGATAAATTCAGAGACAAGACCCTTGATGCAATTAAAGATGTAAAATGGATTCCTGCAGGCGGAGAAGCAAGAATTTCAAACATGGTTGCAGGACGTACGGACTGGTGTATTTCTAGACAACGTGCATGGGGCGTTCCTATTCCGGTATTTTACTGTGAAGATTGCGGGGAAGTTATTGTTACAGATGAGACAATTGAGCATATTGCCGCAATATTTGAAAAGGAAAGTTCTGATGCGTGGATAAAATTAAGCCCTGAAGAGCTGCTCCCTAAAGGTTTTGTATGCCCTAAATGCGGAAAGAATCATTTCAAAAAAGAAAACGATATAATGGATGTATGGTTTGATTCCGGAATAAGCTGGAGAGCGGTCGTGGAAAAACGGTCGGATATTTTAGGGCATACACCTGTTGATATGTACCTTGAGGGTTCTGACCAGCACAGAGGATGGTTCCAGTCATCCCTTTTAACATCTATTGCAACTCAGGGGAAAGCGCCTTACAAAACGGTATTAACCCATGGTTTTGTTTTTGGTGAAGACGGAAGAAAAATGTCAAAATCTTTAGGGAATTATATTAGACCTGATGATATTATCAAAAATTACGGAGCAGATATTTTAAGACTCTGGGCCGCCTCTGTAGACTACAGAAATGATACAAAAATAGGAGATAATATCATTAAGCAGCTAACAGAAATCTTTAAAAAGACAAGAAATACTGCAAGATTTTTGTGTGGAAACTTATATGACTTTGACCCTGAAAAAGACCTTGTAGATTATAAAGATTTAAAACCTATTGATAAATTTGCACTGCATAAGCTTAACCAGCTTATCACAACAGTAACGGAGGCATTTGAAAATTATGAATTTTACAAATACTTCCAGAACCTTCAAAATTTTGCAGCAGTAGATTTAAGTTCGTTCTATCTTGATATAGTAAAGGACAGATTATATACTGCCGGTAAAAAGTCTCTGTCAAGACGAGCTTGCCAGACTGTATTGTATGAAACATTACAAACATTAGTAAGAATACTTGTACCGGTAATGCCGCATCAGGCTGAAGACATCTGGATGAACATGCCTGATTGTCAAAAAGGCGGATTGGAAAGCGTACTTTTAACCGACTGGCCTGCAAATCACCCTGAATGGCATAATGAAAAATTAGAGCAGGATTTCACAAAAATCTTAAAATCCCGTGAAGTAGTAAGCCGTGCAATAGAACCTTTAAGAGCAGACAAAAAGGTCGGAAGTGCCCTGGAAGTTTCTGTTTATGTAAATGTAAAAGACAATGAAATTTTAAAGGCAAATGAAAAAGATCTTGCTGATATCTTTATCGTTTCGCAGGCATATATTACGGATAAAAAACCGGAAAATGTTATGAACGAATATAGAGAAGATGATTATGTTGTATGGGTTGCAGCAGCAGAGGGAGAAAAATGTGCGCGCTGCTGGAAATACAGAACATTAGATCAGGAAGGAATTTGTAAAGATTGTTCCGACGCTATTAAGCAGGTATAAATTTTTGAATACAAAATAGGCGGGGTGAACTTATCCGTAAAAACAATAATTATATTAGGATAACAGTTCTTAAAATTAAAACCCCGTTTATTTTGTGCAAATTAGCGGTTGGATTGAAAGGACCGGAAAGTTATTTGCGACTATTTTTGCACTGCTGATATTCATGTTAAAATACCTGTATGAAAGTATCTGTTATCTTAACAAGCTATAATTACGCTCAGTATCTAAAAGATACTATAAATTCGGTCTTAAACCAAAAATATAATGATTGGGAAATGATAATCATAGACGACGGTTCAGCCGATAATTCCGTTGAGATAATTATGGAATATGCAAATTCTGACAGCAGGATAAAACTTATCAGAAACTATGAAAATCAGGGACTTGCAAAATCGATTCAAATCGGTTTGCTTGCGGCCTCAGGAGATTGGGTTGCATTTTTGGAAAGCGATGATTTATGGAAGGAAGATTATCTTCAAAAGA
This sequence comes from Candidatus Gastranaerophilales bacterium, assembly GCA_944325075.1. GTDB lineage: Bacteria > Cyanobacteriota > Vampirovibrionia > Gastranaerophilales > Gastranaerophilaceae > UBA1221. Next base: position 19,672 of record CALUYU010000024.1, on the reverse strand, counting down.
AACTTGAAATTGCAGATAAATATCCTAACTCCGGCTTAATTTATAATGGGGTTGAATTTTTTGGAGAGAATGCAGTGCAAGCAATGGAAAGGTTCGCGGGAATTGTCAAAAAAAATAATTCAAAAAAATTTCCTCAAAATATGTTTTATTCATTCGGCTATGAAAACCCTTTACTTACGATGTCATCTGTGATGGTTAAACGGGATTTACTGGAGAGTGTAGACTTCAACAGCCCCATAGACAAGCTTTTTGACTGGTATTTATACATCCAGATTGCCGCTAAGACCGATTTTTACTATCTGGCTGCCCCTTTAACACTGTGGCGCCAGCACGCTCAAAGTTATGTCAGCCGGAAAGGACATATAAAGTTTAAATTTGCCAATATAAGTGCATATGGCCTTATACTTAAAAAAAATCCATGGAATATAAAACTTTTGATATTTATAATAATATCAACAATTCTTATGTGTTTTAAGCGGGTTAAATTTTATCTTAAGACAAGAATTTCTATATCGTGATACCAAATAGCTGTAATTGAACCGGATTTTTTACCTATTATATTAATTATCCTACTGCTATTATCAAAAGATATAGAGTAAGACATTTCATTCAGCATTTTAAAACTACCAGCCAGACATAGAGACAATATATATAAACAAAACCACAAAACAATGAAGTTTTATGGTTTTAATTTGTTTTAAATTTAAACATTTTGTTTCAGGAATTAAGCTTTTTGAACTTTACCTGCTTTTAAGCAAGAAGTACAAACTCTAATTCTTTTAGGCTGACCATTTACAAGAGCCTTAACTGATTGTAAATTAGGTTCCTGAGTATGAACAATTTGTTTATGCGAGAATGTTAATTTCGCTGCTTTAATCGGTGTTTTACCGCATATTTCACAATGTTTTGCCATGATTTTCTTTTCCTTTTCTAGCTAGTTAGTGTACTTTCATAATATCTTAAACAAGATAAAAATCAAGTAACATGTTAAATTTATTTAAGTAAATCTTCCCAATCCTTGGCGAGTTTTTCAAGTATTTGTTTTGTATCGCCCTGATTTAAAAGAATTTTTTGTACAGCCGAGTTAACCAAATTATTTATATCCTTTTGGTTTTGGGATGATTTTAGAACCGGTTCTACTTTGTTCAGCTGCTGCGCACTTATAACCCTTGCTTTAGCAGTAAGATCACCTTCCGGATATTTTGTATAAAAATCATTTTCTAATGTTTTTTTATTAACGGCGATAACATTTGTAAGTTTGGCAAGTTCCAGCTGATTTTTATCATTTGTCAAAAATAGAGCAAATTTAACGGCTTCATCTTTATGTTTAGCACGTAAAGGAATAACAAAATTCATTAGTGAAAAATCATTTTGCCCGAGCATGCCTTTAAGCTGCGGGGCAACATCGGTATGTGCATATGTAGATGGTGCATTTTCCCTAATCATATTCAGGAAATTTGCGCCGGCCTGAAACAACAAAATATTTTCAGACATATATTTTTCAAGCGCTTCCCTGTGGGTTTGTGTTATTGATTCTTTGGGAATAAGTCCGCTTGTATATAAATTTTTGAAGTAATCAAATACCTCAATAGACCGCTGGCTCGTAATTGTCTCAGGCGAATTTATTCCGTACTTATTAAGAATTTTCAACATTGTATCGTTTTCTGTTATATTTGGCAGGAACACGTATGCCCCCGTTTTTGATTTAACAGTACCGGCAATTTCTCCCAGCTGTTCATAATTTTTTGGAACTTTCACACCCGCCTTTTCTGCTAAATCTCTGTTGTATATTGTAACAGCAGATGTTGCGTACCACGGAAGTGAGTATAATTTCCCGTTATATTTCAACGAATTAATTATCGCCCTGTTATACTGCTTAGTATTTTCAGAAGGAATTTCATATAACGCCCCCTTTTGCGCAAGAGTTGTTGAAAAATCCGGATTTAAATTTATCAGATCAGGCGGATTATCACTTAAAACAGTTGCAAGAGTTCTTTTTTCTCCCTCTGAAAACGGTATATCAATCCATCTTATTTTAATATCAGGATTTTCTTTTTCAAACTCCGATATTACGCCGGTTATATAATCCGAAAAATCGCTCATCTGTAGTGTCCAAAAGATTACGTCATTCTCATCCTGCGGTTTTGTAAAGGTTTTCAGACAAAAAAGAGCCGCTAATGCAATAATTACCAGTCCTGATACAATTTTAAAAACAAATTTTTTATTCATAATCCCCCTGATTTTTTATAAAATCCATGATAAGATTATACTATGAACAACTTGTTTACGGAACTTGAAAATCAAAATAAACAGATTCCACTGGCTGAAATTTTGCGCCCCAAAACATTGGATGAATTTTTGGGGCAGAGCAATGTTGTTGCCCCAAACAGTCCGCTGCTAAATCTTCTTCAAACCCAAAGACTTTTTTCAATAATTTTTTGGGGAACACCCGGATGCGGAAAAACAACACTCGCGCGGCTGATTGCTGCAAAAACTAATGCAAATTTTATTGAAATTTCGGCAGTTACATCCGGAGTAAAAGAGATAAAAGAAGCGGTCGAAAGCGCCAAAATGTCATTACGCAGCGGTATTAAGACAATTTTATTTATCGACGAAATTCACAGATATTCAAAAACCCAGCAAGACGCACTTCTACCACATCTTGAAAACGGAACATTATTTTTAATAGGATCAACTACTGAAAATCCATCTTTCCAGGTTGTGCCGGCGCTTTTATCGCGTGTTCAGGTAATAAGGCTTAATGCAATTGACGATGAAAGTATGTATAAGATTATTAAACGCGGTTTTGCATATCTTGCAAAAAGCTATTTACCGGTTGATATAGAAAGCGGTGTTTTTGATTTCATAATTAACCTTGCACGGGGAGATGCCAGATACGCACTGAATGTTGTTGAAAATGCTTATTTTGCCGGGAATTTAAAAGATAACAGACGGAGTTTATCAGTCAAAATTATAGAGGAAATTTGCCAAAAACGGAATACAAGATATTCTCAGCAGGAGCACTATGACTGTGCTTCTGCATTTCAAAAAAGCTTACGCGGAAGCGACCCCGACGCCGCAATTTATTATCTGGCTAAAATGATTGCTGCCGGAGAAGATCCAAGGTTTATTGCAAGGCGGTTAATTGTTTGTGCGGCAGAAGATGTCGGGAATGCGGATCCGATGGCTTTGCATTTGGCTGTCAGCGCATATAAGGCTGTAGAGCTTTTGGGACTTCCTGAGGGGCGGATTCCTTTGGCTCAGGCTGTAATTTATGTTGCAAGGGCAAAAAAATCCAATGAAGCTTGCTGTGCCATTGACGAGGCGCTTGGGGATATTTCAGCCGGAAAAGACTTTCCTCCGCCAATGCATTTGAGGGACGCACATTATAAGGACGCCTCAAAATACGGTTTTGGTATAGGGTATGTATATTCACATGATGCTCCTGATTATGACCAGCAGTTTCTTCCTGATGAGCTTGTCGGGAAAAAATATACAAGATAATGTCCTGTTTTTTATCTGTTGAGGAGGTACATTGTCTTTGTTTTTAATACTGAAACGAGTTTAGAATAACATATAAAGGATTTTATCAACTTTTTTCCTATGCGTCCCACACAGTTAAATGCAGGTTGGAGTTTCCGCCCAAACAAAATTTCATCGTTAGGCCTTCAGCCCAACACGCTCATTGAATTTTCCAAATTAACAGCAGTTCAGGGTTGAAAAAATTTTCAACCCTGAACAGTTAAACTATTATTTTTTTACGGTTACATTTTTTAAGAATTTTAAAATACTTTCTCTTTGCTGAGCCGAAATCGAACTTTGCCTAACAGCATAACGAATATAATATATACCGTTTGCGTGTTTATATAATCTGCCAATTTCAGATTCATTTAAATTCGGTATAGACCATTCATAATAAATATTATTTTCATCTTCGGAAAGCTTCTTTACAGCATCTTTATAACCGTTAAATAATGCCTGTTTTCGGATTTGAGAATTTACAAATTCATAAACAATATCTAAGCTAAGGTTATAAGATGATTTATTATAGAAATCAACAGAAACAAGTTTTGTCCATTTATAATGAGTAACATCTTCTCCGGTTAAGCCATATTCCACTGACCAATTTGCTTTACTCCCGGAGGCAAATGCATTATACCACTTTTTAGCATCAAGATTTAAGTTAACATCAATTATGCTTTTGTCTTTGAGCGAAATTTGTTTATCATAAGCAATCTGCTTATCAATAATCTTTTTTCGATTGGCTTCAGAAGTCTTAATAGTTTCATTATCTACCCCCGGAAGTGACAAAACTTTATCATAATACTTCACAGCAAAAGGAATATTACCGGTATCCGCATATAAATCCGCGAGCAAAGAATATCCGGCCGCCTCTTGCGGATGAGTTTTTACAATGTACCCGAAAATCTGCTCGGCAACATCATATTCACCTAAAATCACATAGTTAGTTCCCAACATTATAAAAATGGGCATATCATTAGGATATTTCTCTACGAGTTTTCTTAACTGAACTATGGAACCCTGATAATCGCCGTTGACAAAATTGGAATAAGCCTTGTTATATATTTTATTATCTTGATTGGAATATGCCTCTGCACTATTCACACACGCCAACATGCTGCATAATAAAATAAAAAGTACAACAATTTTCTTTTTCATCCGAATCCTCCTGTAATTATAACCTTAGGTCTGCAATAACCCTATCCATTACGGCATTCCAGCTTTCATCTTTACCGGCAAGGTAAAGTTTTACGCTTTCATACCAGTCACAATGCGACAAATCCGTATGCCATCTCCAGTTGTAATTATATGGGAGCAAAATTACGCAAGGCTTATTCATTGCCCCCGCAAGATGTGCCAGAGATGTGTCATTACAGATAACTAAATCAAGATTTTCAACAGCCGCCGCTGTATACGAAAAATCCTTAAAACTTTGACTTAAATCAACTATATCATACTTTTCAGCAAGTTTTTCAAATTCTTCCGAGCCCTCAAATGTTTGTGCAGAATATACCTGAACATTATCTAAGTCAAAAAGTCCGGAAAAAGCATCAACATTAATTACACGACTTGTTTCGTAATATGTATTTCCCTGCCATTTGATACCTATCTTGAACTTATTGTTGTTAAAAAAGTTCTCTTTATAGTATTGAACTTTTTGAGGATTTGCCCTAAGGTAACGGTCACGATGAACAAACATCTCTTCTGTATTAAGCCCCAAAACGTAAGGGATACTTAAAAACGGAATATGAACATCAAATTTAAGCTCCTTTTCATCATAAAAATAATCCATCACCTCTGCATCTGGGAAATTTTCTCTAAATAATTCACTTAACGCAATTTGCGGCTTTATAATAAGTTTTTTACAGCGTTTAAGTAATTGCGGAATATATCTTGCAAACATAAGCATATCACCGTATCCCGCTTCGTAATAGGTATAAAGAATCTTATCCGATATATCTTCCCCCTGCCATATTTTAGAATTCGGAATTAAATTCGGATAAGTTACAATTTCTGTTTTAACAGCCGTTTCTCTGCAAAGCCGCGTTTCAAAATACGGAAGTCCGTGTTCATAATCTTTAAGTCTGAAATAATTAAGTGATAAAAAATACTTTGACTCACGATCATCAGGATTAAGCTCAATACATTTCAGGTAATTTTCCTTAGCCTTTTGAGGGAAATGAAAAAATGTATAAAGATTGGCAAGATTAAAATAAGTATCTCTTGAATCCGGCTTTAATTCCAGAGCTTTTAAATAATACTCTTCCGACTTTTCAAAATTCAAAAGATTTTTATAAACAAGTCCCAAACTAAATGCAAGATCAAAATTGAGTCCGAAAGTTTTTTCCTCATCAAGCCTTACGTCAAGTTCTTTCAGATAATCTTTCTGCCTGAAATAAATTTGGGCAAGAGTTTCATAAAAATAGCGGATTTTTTTAAGCGATATAGCACGTGTAACATACTCTTCCGCAATAGCATAATTTTCTTTTTGCAGCTCGCTAAGGCCGATAAGATTCATAACCTCACAATCCTGAGGATTTTCCTGAAGAATTTTTCTGTAAAAATTTTGCGCCTCAATAATTTTCCCGGCCGAATGCAGCTCAAATGCTTTATCAAAATACTCTTTACGTAACTCTTTATCCATAAAGCGATTATATCACATTTTTCAATTAATGAGAAGTCTTATATATTTTTATGGTAAAATACTGTTATGTTCACAGGAATTATAGAAGAAACCGGAATAGTCAAAGAGTTTAGCCGCCATAGCAGCGGAGCTAAACTTAAGGTTGAATGCCACAGCATTCTTAACAACACAAAAAACGGAGACAGTATTGCAGTTAACGGCTGCTGCCAAACAGTTATAGAGACCGGTTCAGATTATTTTCTGGCTGATGTAAGTGAGGAAACTTTAAATATTACAAATTTTAAAAATTTAAAAAACGGTGTTCCGGTTAACCTTGAGAGGGCACTGACCCCGGCCTCAAGAATTGGAGGCCATATAGTTCAGGGGCATATTGACTGCACCGGAAAGGTTTTAAGGATTGAAAAGCTAACAGACTTTTATAATCTTACCTTTGAAATTCCGGAAAGCCAGGCAAGATATGTGGTAAAAAAGGGTTCAATAGCAATAAACGGAATAAGCCTTACTGTAGCTGAAATCAATAATAATATATTCAAAACTGCTATTATTCCGCATACATTTAACAACACAACTTTAAGCAGCTGTAAAATCGGTGATATCGTAAATATTGAAACAGATATTTTAGGAAGATACATTGAAAAATTTTTATCACCGGTTAATAATAATAACACATTAAATGAGGACTTTTTAAAAGAAAACGGGTTTATATAAGATATGAAAGAATTTAAGTTTGATAATATAGAAGAAGCACTGGAAGATTTTAAAAACGGAAAAATGATTATCGTTGCAGATGACGAGGATCGGGAAAATGAAGGCGACTTAATATGTTCAGGGCAAATGACGACACCTGATATAATAAATTTTATGGCCAGAGAAGCAGGCGGCCTGGTGTGTCTTGCGATTTCCAACGAAATAGCAAAAAAATTGGATCTGCCGCAAATGGTTGAACAAAACAATGAAAGCATGAAAACAGCTTTTACTGTAAGTATTGATGCTGATGAAAAATTCGGAACAACAACGGGGATTTCGGCCTATGACCGAGCAAAAACCATAGAAGTAGCCCTGGCTCCTGATGCTGTACCTTCAGATTTGAGAAGACCGGGGCATTTATTCCCTTGTGTGGCAAGAAAGGGCGGAGTTTTACAAAGAACCGGCCATACCGAAGCAGTAGTTGATCTTGCAAGATTATGCGGACATATTCCGGCCGGCCCAATGTGCGAAATTATGACTAAAGACGGCCATATGGCAAGACGTGATTACCTAAGGCAATTTGCAGACGAGCATAACATTAAATTTGTATCTGTAGCAGACCTGATTGCTTACAGACTTAAATCCGAAAAGCTTATCTCGCGGGAAGCAGAAGCCGATTTACCAACAAAATACGGCCATTTTAAAATATACGGATATGTGAATAAATTGACCGGGCAGGAACATGTCGCGCTTGTTAAAGATGACGGCAGCAACAAAATCCCGCTGGTAAGAGTCCATAGTGAATGCCTTACCGGAGACATTTTCCACAGCCTGAAGTGTGACTGCAACTCACAGCTACATGGAGCATTGAAAATGATAGAAAATTACGGGAAGGGTGCTGTTGTGTACATGAGAGGTCATGAAGGCCGCGGCATCGGCTTAATAAATAAGATTAAAGCTTACAAACTTCAGGAAGAAGGGCAGGATACTATTGAAGCAAATATTTCTCTTGGGTTTAAAGCAGACTTAAGAGATTACGGAATCGGGGCTCAGATAATCAGAGATATTGGTTACAATACTTTTAATCTGATTACAAACAATCCTAAAAAAATCATCGGTTTAAAGGGTTACGGATTAACTGTTAATGATATAGTTAAAGTAGAATCGGAAGTAACTACATATAATAAACGTTATCTTGATACCAAAAAAGAAAAAATGCACCACACTTTATAGATTATTTTGGAAGAGAATATAAGGAAAAAGATATGAAAACTGTTTTCGAAGCACGCTTAATTACAAGAGATGATTACTCAGCGTTTGAAGCTATCTACAATGATTTCAAAGATAGGGCAAAAGAAGAGTATAAATTTGAACTTGAACCTTTAGACTACAAAGGCTTTATTGATGCTGTTGAAAAAGATCTTATTAAATGTATAGTTCTCTTTGAAAACACCGTTCCGTCAGCATTTCTAATATATACAACATCCATTTCTGAAGCCGTTGAATTAAATATTATTCACTCATATAACATGGAAAATGCAATCGAAAAAAGCAGATACCTAATAAGAGAATTTCTAAACGAGACAAGAAACGAACGCCAGGATAAAGTTGTATGCTATCCAATGCTTGGCAGCCAAAAAATTTTAATAAATGAAGTGGCTCAATTTGGGTTTAAATTCATCGGAATAGTAGTACTAAGATTTATGATGTTTGGTACAAATTCCAGAGAAATACTTGAGATGGAAGATTTGCCTCAAATAGAAGAAGGCTATAAATTAGTTGAATGGAATGACGAATATTACGGTTATGCAGTTGATATAGTTAGAGAAGCTTTTGAAAACAGTGCAGATGCCTTATTTGATCCGAGATTTAAAACAGATGAAGGCGTAAGAGACATACTTACAAAAATTACCGGAGATGTATATGCAGAATTTTTGCCAAAAGCAACCTCTGTGCTTTTGTACAATGAAGAACCGGTCGGACTTTGCTTTATGAACCTTACCGGCGGAAGTATTGCCAATATACCTATTTTTGGTATAAAACGCGAACATCAGGGAAAAGGTTTAGCAAAATATTTGCTGCATAAATCAGTAAAAAAATTAATTGAAATGGCCGATAGCGGAGAAAAACCTATTACCGAAGTAAATACAACAACTGAAACAAATAACTTCCAGGCTCTAAAAATGTATAGGCATGTCGGCTTTAAAGAGGATTATAATTACCCGCAATCATATCTGCCGGTAAAAAATACTTACAAGACTTCAAGATAACTCAACATCACCCGGGCCAGCCCCGCTTTGTGGTGATATTCGCGCCCATTAAATCAGCAGGATAAGACAGGTTTGTAATAAAATCTTATTTGATTAAAAAAATTTTGTCCTGAGAGAACTTCAACATACTTGTTATGATGTTTTTGTAGTAAAATCTAAGTATGAAAAGAAAGAATTTTATAAATGTAAAAAGAGTTGTAATTAAACTAGGAACAAACGTTTTAAGAGGAGATGACGGCCATGTATCTCTTCCGAGAGTATTTTCGTTTATTGAAGATATTTCAGCACTTGTCAACAGCGGGAAAGAAGTTATTGTAGTAACTTCTGGAGCGGTCGGACTTGGCAAAAAACGGCTAGGGATTAAAGATACAGAGGGAACAGCTTTAAAACAAGCCTGCGCCGCAATCGGGCAAAGTAAATTAATGTCTATTTACGAAAGCGGTTTTGATACTTATGGCCTGGTTGCAGCCCAAATACTTTTAACAGAAGATGACTTTTCTATAAGAACCAGATACTTAAGTTTGAGAACTACATTAAATAAACTTCTTGAATTAAGTGTAGTTCCGATAATAAATCAAAACGATACAGTTTCAACGCTTGATATTTATCCGCGTTACGCTGATATGCAGGTTTGCTTTTCAGATAACGACAAACTCGCAGCACTTGTTGCAAGTGAATTAGATGCTGATTTGTTAATAATTCTTTCCGATGTAAACGGGTTATACAACAAAAATCCAAAAACCAATCCTGACGCAAAAATTATAGAAGAGATAGAAGAAGTAACAGACGAAATATGTAACATGGGAACAGACGCTTCAGAAGGCGGCCGCGGCGGAATGCGATCTAAGTTAAAAGCAGCAAGAATGGTTACCCGATTTGGGGGAAAGGTTCTTATTGCAAACGGGAAAGAACCGTTTATTATCAAAAAAATATTTAACGGTGAAGAGTACGGAACAATGTTTTTACCGCAGAATCACGGGTTGTCTGATAAAAAACGCTGGATAGGCTATGCCACAAACATTCTCGGGAAAATTGTTGTGAATAAAGGTGCAAAACAAGCGTTAATTGAAGATAACAAAAGCCTTCTGCCTATAGGTATATTAAAAATTATAAACGAATTTAATAAAGGTGATGTTGTCTCAATTCTTGATGAAGCCGGAGAAGAGTTTGCAAGAGGAATAGTAAACTATAACTCTGATGCATGCCAAAAGGTTATCGGCACGCATTCGGATAACATTATTAACATACTTGGGTTTAAAAATTATGACGCAATAATAACACGTGATAATATAACAATTTTATAGGAGTATTTATGGATTTTACAGATATCGCCGGAAAAGCAAAAAAAGCAAGTCTTGAAATTGCTGATTTATCAGAAGAAATAAAAAATTCAGCATTGCTGAATATTGCAAACAAAATAGAAGAAGAAAAAGAAAACATTTTTAATGCAAACAATCAAGACTTAGTTGAAGCCAATACTCTTGTTGTGTCTGGAGAAATAACAAAATCAACTTTCAATCGGCTGAAACTGGATGAAAATAAATTCCGTGATATGGTAAAAGGTATAAGGGATATAGCAAATTTGCCGGATCCTATAAACAAAAAACTTCTTGTAAGAGAACTTGACAAAGATTTGACATTATACAAAATCTCCTGCCCGATCGGCGTATTGGGAATAATATTTGAGGCAAGGCCGGATGTTATTACGCAAATATCTTCTCTTGCAATAAAATCGTCCAACGCTGTAATACTAAAAGGCGGGAAAGAATCAATAAATACAAATAAAAAAATAATGTCCATAATACAATCCGCGCTAAAAGAAACTAAAGGATTTCCTGAAAATGTCGTTAACCAGGTATTTACGCGTGACGATGTCTCTGAAATGCTGAAATGTGATAAATATATTAATTTAATAATCCCCCGCGGCGGAAATAAATTAGTAAAATTTATTAAGGAGAATACGAAAATACCGGTACTTGGACATGCTGATGGTATCTGTCATATTTTTACAGATGAAAGTGCAGATCTTGCTATGGCCCAAAAAGTTATTACAGATGCTAAAACCCAATACCCAAGTGCATGTAATTCTGTAGAAACCTTATTAATCCATAAAAATTTTCCTCAGATAGAAGCGCTGCTTGGAGCATTGGAACTTTCTGAAATAAAGCTTATTCCAAACCCGGAAAGCTGGTCGTTTGAATATGGGGATAAAATTTTAGCATACAAATTTGTTAATGATATTGATGAAGCAATTGATCACATAAATACATACGGCTCTGGCCATACGGATTGTATTATTACAAATAGCAAGGAAAACGCTGAAAAATTTATGAATAAAGTTGATTCCGCAGGTGTATATCATAATGTTTCAACCAGATTTGCAGACGGATTCCGCTATGGATTCGGAGCAGAGGTCGGAATTTCTACAAACAAGACCCACGCAAGAGGCCCGGTTGGATTAGAGGGATTAACAATATATAAATACAAGCTTATCGGAAGCGGCCAGATTGTAAGTGATTATACAAACGGATTAAAAAACTTCCACCATAAAGATCTTATGTAGTTTTCCTCCATTGTTCATCCGGTTTAAGATATCGCAGTTTTACTTTAAGGTAATCCTCATTTTCGTGCTTAATTCTTTTAGTATCCAGACATAAAAATTTTGATGAACGCGGTGTTACTATTTCATTACCCGAAACTGAAACACGTGCACCTGCCGGAATTTCAATTTCATACAAAATACCTTTTCCGTTTGGAAGCCAATTTTTTGAAAATTCTGCCTCGGGGGAAGTATAAGCATACTCTTTCATATCAATAATATCGCCCTTTTTAACGGCCAGTCTTTTTTGGTATAAAGGATATTCAGAGAAAAATTCCGGTTTTTCCCCAATGCATCTGTATGTAGTAATTTGTTCTGATATCGGTTTAAGATTTTTAAATTCTATATCGGTTTTGGTTATCATCTCACGCGGAGTAAGACGAAATCTGCCATTAAACACTTCATTCATTTGTTCGGGATACGGACTTAAGATAAAATGATGATTTATACCATTCAGGTCACTATGCAGCGAAACAGACTCTTTATATGCTGATTGTTGAACCCGTCCTTCTTCTGCTAACTTGCGCCAATATTGATGGCAAAATAATTCTTTTTCTTTCCTCGTTTTAGATACGCCCGGAAATATGCCGGATTTAACTGACTGAGCACCAATATGGCTTTTTATAGTTGTAACAGCCCTTTTTAGACTATTAAAAGAAATTTTCATCTTTATTTTTCCCCTTTATACTAATATAAAGGATTTCCGTCATAAAAAATTGCCCTTTAGTATAAAAGCATACTTAGTCTTTGGAACATCACGAAAGTAAATGCCACGTCTGGCTAAGCTGATTAATACTCGCAAATACGTTTCTTCACTTTCATGCTTATCGAAAAACTTTTTCTTATATTTAATGAATTTGAAAAACACATTTTGTGCAATGTGCCTTAGGATGAAGCATTAAGTTATCTTCCAGATCATACATTTTGGCAATACGGGTAACAAGAGGGGCCCCGCATTTAGGGCATTTTAGCCCGCCCGCCCCGTTTAATATTAATTCCTTAAGGCTTTCGATAATCTGGTCGGAAACAAAATTTGTATCAAAATCTTTTTCCAATTTTTTAATATCAAGCGGATTGCATCTTAACCCCTTGGCAAGCGCCTGTCTAACCGGCACTGATAAAAACAATTCTTTCCCTGCCTCAATCTCTTCAATTAAATTCAGATCTATATTGCATACCATAGCAAGCCCTTTAGGCGACAAACCCAAATCATCTCTTTTTTTCTGAACAAATCTTGCTAAAGTTTCCATAAGGAAATTATACCATGAAAAAAGTGAAAAATTAAACCGGATACTAAAAACGGAAAATATCATTTTTAGTACCCAGGCTCAAAATTTTTTACTTAAATTACTTGCACTTATGCTTTCCGTCCCAGCTTAAATCATCACAGTGTAAATAATCCATATTTTCATTATATATTACCCAAGCAGTGCAGCCATAACCATTATCCTCTGTAGACTGATTTCTTGAACACTTATTGTTAAAAGTATAGCCTAATACTTCATCTGCTAAACCCAAAGGTTTTATACGGTCCCGATAAATCCAAAAATAAAATATATCACGCCCTATCATATTTGGAGGAGCACTTCCATTTATATCTACTGAAAAATCACCGCAAGACATATTCTTACCGCAATTTATATTACTTATCCAACCGCCTGATAAAATTGATCCGTCACTTAATATTAAACGGCTATACGATGGAGTTTTCCTCTTTGTTCCGTTGAGTGAATATCTATCATATGTCTCACACATCTTTTCCTCATTATCAAGACAATTACGTAAAGTGCTAAAATATGGCATAAGCTTACTAAAAAATAATGCGCCGTTGTTTTTAGCCTGATCGCCTAATATTTCTTCTCCGGTTTCAGGATCTTCTTCAAATTCTGAATTTTCCAGCCCCCAACTGTCCAACGGCCCATTATCATTTAGTGCTCGTAAGTATGCCTGATTTATTATACTGTATGCCTTCTTTAACTTTGTCACAGTAACCTTTTCCTGATGACGGGCTATTAATGTTGGCAAAGTCATCGCAGCAACAACTCCGATTATGCCAAGGGTTATTAGAACTTCAGCCAGAGTAAATGCAACTCGACGAGGCGAATGGTGCCTGAGGCACTGCATTACAATGCTCCGACGGCGGGGTGATACGGAAATCAAAGTAGGTTGGGCTTTCAGCCCAACATTAGTTTTTTTTGTGCAAATGGCTGAACATTTTTGCCGGTGGCTAGATCCTGAAACGAGTTCAGGATGACATGGGGTTAAAGTAGGTTGGGGCTCCAACATTGACTCATTAGGCGCAATTCCTTGTCTCCCTTGAGGTTCGTTACCCCCCCCCCCCCCTATTCCGTGCTATACTTGACTTTTCCATGACTTTACCTCCTTTTTCCTTCATTATAAACTATTTTTTTATTTTTGCAAGGGGGGGCGGACAATGTCCGCCCCCCCTTGTTTAGTGATTTTTCTTTTTTAATATGTATTATAATGCACCTTAGACATGTCGCTGCGGTCAACAAATTTATTTTCATCCTCTGAATAACCAAGTGCAATTACCGAAAACGGTACAATATTTTCAGGAACATTAAAGTACTTTTGGATAAGCCCGACTCTTTCCATATTAGGATAAAACCCCATCCAACATCCGCCAAGTCCTTCTTCTGCAATTTGCAGCAGAATATTTTCAGTGCACGCACTCAAATCCTGCTCAAACCATTGACGTAAATCTTCATTGTCTGTTTTTCCCATTACAACAATAGCAGCCGGCGCCTTTGCAACCATGCCTGCCCAAGGACTCATTTTTGAAAGCGCTTCGCGTTTCTCACTGTCAGTTACAACCAAAAACTCCCACCGCTGATTGTTATGAGCTGATGGAGCCTGCATGCCGGCTTTTAAAATTCTTTCAAGTTTTTCAGATTCTACAGGCTTATCTAAAAATCTTCTGATTGAACGCCGCTTAAAAATAATATCAGACATATAATTTCTCCTTTATAATTACCAAACAACCTTTTCTATCAACTCAATTTCGTTTCCGTCCGGATCTTTAATAAATGCTATTCTGCTGCCTTTGCCATTCAAATCAAAAGGTTCATACAAATATTCATATCCCAAAGAATTCATCTTTTCAGTAAATTTTTCAAGAGAATCAACTGCAAAAGCAAAGTGTCCGAAAGCGTTACCATTAACATAACCTTCCTCAGGGGTTTCATCATTATATGTTAACTCTATCTGGCAGCAGCCATCTTCATCATCCAAAAAATACAATTCGCAATCATCCAGTCTTTTTTTCTTATTAAGTTTCATATTTAAAAGTTCGGTGTAAAATTTTAACGACTTATCAATATCTTTTACTCTAATCATTGAATGTAAAAATCTCATAATTTTCTCCTTATTTAATAATCTAAACCGGCCCGCTTGCGGTACCATTATCTATCATAATTATATTACGAATAATTGAATGTGCCATCAGTAACAGGAATGGATTAATATGATCCATTGCAGACATTGTTACAGAGGCCTTTGGTCTCTGTTCGGTTTTAACCTCAAGCGGCTGAAACGACACAACGGATTGCATTGAGTAATGTTTTTCCTCCTCATTAATCATCTTCATCAGCTCATCTTTTGGAAACTCGCGAGAGCACTCAATATTTACATGAACAGAATTTGAAGTTTCCAAAACAAGTGTGGCAACGACTTTTCCATAATGCACAGTAGATATAGTTATTACTAAAATATTGATATTATCTTCATTGTCAGGATCGGCCGTAATCTCCAGCTCAAAATCTGTTCCCTCCTGAAGAGGAAGCCACGGAAGATACAATAGCAAAATCGTCTTTAAAGTTTGGGAAGGATTTTCCTGAGACGCAAGCGCTATACTTGCATTTATAAGTTTAGCAGTATCTTTAAGCTGGCTTAAATCAGTAATCCCCTGTTTTGCAGCACCGGCCATAGTAAGTATAAGTTTTGTTACAGCATCTTTACCGTTTGCCTGAATCATTGCAGCAATATCCGAAAGATTAATCATCCCACCGGAAAGAATTTGTAAATTCCTTAAATTGGTATTCATATTTGTTAAAGCAAGCTGGCTTTTCAATGCGGCCTGCAATTCAGCTGTTGATAACCCTTGCAGCTGGGCAAGAATTTGGGCCTGAGTAGGCGACAGCATATTGGCCTTCTGAAGAGCGTACTGCTGTGACAGTAATCTGTTCATCTGCATCTGGTTATATCCGCGCTGAATCATATATATAAACTCATTTAAATTTTTAGGAAATTTTAACAAATCTTTTATATAAGCAGAAGTATCGCTCCCGCCAAGTGTTCCCATCTGCGGCGATGCACCCGCCGCCCCTGATGTTTTGCCGGAAGAAGCAGTTGAAGAAGTCTGTGAAGCCGAAAATGATTGAGACACAGTATTTTGACTGTTCACATTTTTCAAATTATTAATCTGAACATTTTTATACGAAAATTTTGCTATTAAATTTGATAGATTAAAATTATCCACTTATTAATTTTAACGAATTTTTACACAAAAGTCCATATAATTAATTTCTGGCAAATACAACATATCTAAAGCCATCATCAATATCATCAACCATAGAATAATTTTCAAACAAATAATCCCTAAAGTTAAATGCATAATCATCGCAAATAAATCCTGCCCCGTATTCACGCATACTGAGATTATTAAGAATGATATATCCGGGTTTTGTCTGCTTTAAATTATCTATAAACCGGTCTTCCCCCAGGCTCTCAGTATACAAAGGAAGCATAGAATTATAGTAATCATCAGCTTTTACATTTGCCAAAAAGTTTACAATCAACCCTTCAGGATATATATAAGCACTTTTCACATTATTTCTTTTTAATCCGTCAATTAATTTTTGTGTCATTAACGCGTTTTTCTCAAATGTATAAATCGCTCCCCTGGCCGTAGAAACCTTTTCGTTTAATAAAACCCTCATACTGCCGGAAAAATACAAAAAATTAAGACCAATAGCTAATATCCCTATAGCAAAAGCTTTCTCATATTTTTTATCCGCAAAAGAAAATACTACTGTCAAAAAAGCAATTAGTACCATAGAAATAATATAATTGCCGTAATTCAGGGCAAGCAGCGACCAGAAACTTTTAGCGCACACTGAAATTACTCCGAGAAATAAAAATACAGCGGGAGTATTATTTTTCAGTTTCTTACAAGCGCAAATAGCAGTAAGAATAGTTAAAGGTACCAAAAATATTAACACCGGAGGAGTTGTAAATATGGCAATTAAAATTGCAAATATGGCACATACAATCCATCCGGCAATTTTATTTTTATCCATAAGTTTAACCCCGCCGATTAATCCGGCAAATCCCACCCCGGTTTTTAAGAAATTAATCAGCCATAAAACAAGTATTTTAGGGTTAAAATATATCCCCTGGAGTTTATAGAAATATCCAAGACTGCTTGAACCGATTATCTGTTTTATATCGTTTATGGCACTAATAAAATTTTCAAGCCGTAATCCCTGGAAATACAAAGTTAAACTGCATATTAAAGGGAAAAATAAAAAACAAGTAAAAAAGTTAAGTATGATTTTCTTATTTTTCGTCAATAGTGCAGCTATAAACAAAAATATTCCGTAAATAAAGAAGTCATATTTGTTAGCAGCGCAAAGCCCGCCCAACAATGCAGCCAAATAAAAAAACTGATTTTTGCCTTCCTCTTTGTATTTAATTAGCGCCCAAACAGAATATATAAAACAAACCGTTCCATAAAGCATTGCCCAGCTGTACGGAAAAGTAAAGTTAAACAAATGAGTTGCGCAAACTCCGCTTATAATTGTAAATATCCCGATAGCCAAACTTAAAAATCCGGATAGAAATTTTTTCGCAATCAGATAAACCCCGCTCACAATTGCAAACGAACAAACAATACCCGAGAAATATAAAACATTTAAATTCGGGGTAAAAATTTTATATAACAGTGCATTAAATAAATATGCAAAAGGCCCGTAAATATTGAACAAATCCTTATATAAAACTTTGCCCTCAAGTATTCTTTCCGGGTAGTAAACCTCTCTTCCGACATCAAGCAATATATTATTGTAATGCCCGCAAAATATAAAAAGCGCAATCCCGCACAAAATCCATAAAATAACAAGGTTTTTGTTTTCAATTAAAAACTTCTTCATATTACTAAATGTAACAAATAAAGACCTAAAAAGCAATTAATACACAAAAATAAACTTTATATAAATGTGTAAAAAGGTTGGAGAAATTATGTTACCTCCGAATGTGACAGCGAATTTGGATTTTCTTGCAAATATAGGCGTCCTTGATTTTGACGCTGCCTCTTATATTGCCGGAAGTTCTCCAAGATACATAGGCTATACAAATAATATTCTCCCGCCAATAGTCCACACACCGATGGACGGAAAACATCTTGTGCAGCCTTCTGAAGACAGCTTTAACGGCAAAACAGCCTCTGACGGTTCTCTTTGGACCAAAATCCTGCTCAGCGCAGCAGCAATAAGCGCTGCAATTATTGGAGGCCCAAAGCTTGGAAAATCAATTAAAAGCTTAAAACTCCCGTCCATTAAAAACTTATTTCCAAAGTTTAAGTTTAAACGTTAATAGATTCTTCAGACCATTTTATTACAAAATGTAACGTTATATATAAATTATATACTTTTGTTGGCAATTATTTTGTAAATAATTTTTTTATTTAAATATAACGAGGTATAATCTTCTTATGAGTGAAAAAGACGATAAACAACTAAGAGTAATTGAGTCTGAAAAAACAGCAGAAAAAAACAATCCCGTAACAAAAGCTACGGGCCATACAAATCCTATCCTGAAAAAATTCCTGGAATTTCACCATGAAAATTCCGGCAAATTTTCAGTAAAAGATTTATTCAAAAAATAATTTTTTATAATTTATATGGATAATCGTCTTTGAACTCCCAATTGTCTATTTCCAAAAGACGGGAACAGGCAACCTTATTTGATTTACACGCTTCCAAGGCTTGTTCTCTTGTAATATATTGTCCTGCATAATATGAACAAATATATCGTTTTCCCCCGCAAAATGTTTTAGCCAAATTCGGGGTCGGACATAACAAAAATGTATAAATATCATATCCATTTGTGTTAGGTCTGTTATCACCGTTTACGTCAATTCTTATGTCCATACATGAACCATTATGCATATATAATATTGAACCATCTGCAAGATTTACTTTTAATTCATATTTATATGCATCTTCCGGGTTTTCAACGACCACAGCTTTATCTATTTTCGTATACTTTATATATGGAGCCAGATATTTCATAAAAAAGTTATAGGAAAGTTCACCGTTTGCGACAGTATCTGATGAACCGTCCTCTGAAAATTGCTCACCGGTTTTGTCCCAATACTGAATATCCCCGTTGTCTGCTATTGAACGGGTTATTGCCTGGGATATTACGCTATAGCCCTTCTTCAAACGGGTTGAAGCTTCTTTGCGTTTGTAATTCTGAATTAATGTCGGCAAAGTCATCGCTGCAACAACGCCGATTATCCCTAGGGTTATTAGAACTTCAGCGAGGGTGAACGCGACTTTACGAGGCGAGTGGTAGTATGGTAAAAAGACCTCTGCAAGAGTAAATGCGGGGACTAAGTCCCCTCTTACATGACGCGTCGCTTTCCGAGATCCATAAGAAATAGCTTTTTGTAGGTTGGGGTTTCTACCACAACATAATTTCATTGTTGGGCTGAAAGCCCAACCTACTTTATCTAATACTTCTTTCCCTGATACAGTACAGATGGTCACACATTTTTGTTGGTGGCTGGATCCTGAAACTAGTTCAGGATGACATGGGGAATTTTTTATCAATCTTTTCTCTATGTGCCCCACACAGTTCAATGTAGGTTGGGGTTTCACCCCAACATAATATTTATTTACATCTGATACAGAAAACTTTGTTTTGGTG
>CALUYU010000023.1 GCA_944325075.1 Candidatus Gastranaerophilales bacterium | reverse complement strand
GGGGGGGGGGGGTAACGAACCTCAAGGGAGAGAAGGGTTTTTGTCAAAAATACCTTTCTTCAAATTTTTCACCAAATCAAAGTTTTCTGTATCAGACGTAAATAAAGATTATGTTGGGGTGAACCCCCAACCTACATTGCGCTGTGTTGGCCGTATAGAGAAAAGGTTGATAAAAAATTCTCTATGTCATCCTGAACTCGTTTCAGGATCTTACCACCGACAAAAATTTTCGACCATCTGTGCTCAAAAATCTAATGTTGGGCTGAAAGCCCAACCTACAAAAGCTATTTCTTATGCATCTTGGAAAGCGACGCGTCATGTAAGAGGGGACTTAGTCCCCGCGTTTACGTTGGCGGAGGTTCTAATAACCCTAGGCATAATCGGAGTTGTTGCTGCTATGACTTTGCCGACTTTAATTGCTAATTACCAAAAGAAGGAAACAATTTCAAAAATACAAAAAGTATATACTGTATTAAATCAAGCATTTAAGCTTTCAGAAGTAGATAACGGAGAATTTGAGTATTGGGATGTAGACCATAGTGATCCTGATACTTATTTTGAGAAATACTGGAAACCGTATTTTAAGGTGGCAAAAACATGTAATACTTACCAGGAATGCGGATATAGAAGTCCTACTCCTTTCCAAATGCCAAATGGAATTATGAGTACATTTAACGTTGTCTCATCTGGATATAGAAGGACTTTTATTACAACAGACGGATTTGTGCTTGCTATGTCTGTGCGTCGAGGCGGAGGGACTTTAGAAGATGGAACTTTAGAACCAATAATTGATGATTTTCGTATTATGGTTGATATAAACGGGGCAAATCGACCTAACCAAAATGGTAAGGATACGTTTTATATGCAGGTGACTAAAAAGGGAGTTTTAGCTGACGGATATGAAAAGTCAAATGATGAGATAGAGGAAGAATGTTCAACGATTGGAGAATATTGTTTTTCTAAGCTTATCCGTGACGGCTGGAAGATTAAAGACGATTATCCGTGGTAAATAAAAATATTCTCTTAAACAAAAGGCCTCCGTTTATAAAATAAACAGAGGCCTTTTTGTAACTGTAAATGAACTTATTTAACAAGTTCTTTGAATTTTTTACCAGCTGAGAAAGCAGGAACTGTTTTTGCAGCAATTTTCAAAGTAGCGCCAGTTTGAGGGTTTCTACCAGTTCTAGCAGCTCTTTTTCTTGCTTCAAAAGTTCCGAAACCAACTAAAGTTACTTTTTTACCTTTAGAAACAGTTTTTTGAATAGTTTCTAAAGTTGCAGCGATAACATCAGCTGTAGCTTTTTGAGAAACTTTAGCTTTTTTAGATACTTCTTTTACCAATTCTTCTTTGTTCATTATGAACCTCCTTCTTCCTTTGTGCAAACGGATACAAAACCATCTTCTTTTCCGCATGCTAATTTCTTCGACAAATTCATTATACCATTTTATTTGCTTTTTGCAAGAGGGTTTTGGGGATTTTTTTTATAAATTTTCAAGTTATATCATAAATCAACGGCTATAAAATGCCTGAAAAGCTTGCTATACCACAAATTTAATGACTTGACTACTGTCTGAAAGTCTATAAAAATTTACTATTTATGAATGCTAATTTCAAATACTGATTAAACAGATGCTTCATTTGCTCTTGCAAATTTGATATTTTTGTAAAAATATTGTAATATTTGATATGCATTATATCCTTGTTTTGCAAGATTATTTGCCCCATGCTGAGACATGCCGATACCATGTCCGTTCTTTTTAATATTCCCATCATAAGAAGGAACGGATCTGATGAAAGGGAGATCATTCCCCCAAACCTTACTAGCGTTAATTGTCTGACCGCCCGCGGATGCAGAATAATAAGCAGGGACAACTTTATAATTATAAGTTAAGACAAGTCCGCTAGTCTCATCTACAGCTGAATTAGTCTTAACTGTTTCAGCTGACGCCCCGCCATAAGCCTGATCTTCCGGAGTATCTTTAAGATCAAATCCTAAACTTGCGCGTTTCCCAAGATTTGCCAGAGCATAACTTCTTGCAGCAATTGCCTGAGCTTTAAGGGCTTCAAGTTCCCAACTTGAAGGCATTTCAGACGGAACAACACCTTTTATATAATTTTCTAAGTCAACATTGTTTATAACTGTTAATTTTTGACCGCGGTTTTGTATCATCAGGAACCCGCGATACCATTTCTTTTTAGCACTAATATATCCGCCTGCTGCCGGCTTAATTACAATATTATCAGAATAAATTTGATAAAATTTACCGTTAAGCCTTATTGCCATTGTGTTTTTGTACGGGATAATCTCATATCCTTTCATTGCTTCAAGCTTACAGACAGTTTTATTAGTATTTGCGTCAATTATAGATGTTGCATTGGAAGAGCCAACGCCTATACTTGAGGCATTTGTTATAAGGCCTATTTTAATAGCATAACAAGGATTTGAGTTAATAATTGCTAATAAAAAAATTGTAGAAAATAAAACAACCTTTTTCATTACAATTAAATTATAGCATAATTTTAGTTGAGTTGTCTAAACCTTTTGATTGATTTTTTCGTGATGTTCAAGCCCTAGATCGGTACAAATTCTATCAGCGTAATTATTTCCGATTTTCTTTCCTATATTGTAAGAAGTTATCGATCCGCAAACGAAAAGTAGTCCTTTAGCAATTGAGGCTGCTTTACTGCTGTTTCCTGATTTCAATAGCGTTTCGCAAATCCCTTTTAAGAAGTTTTTATTTTTAAACTTGTTGGCGAGTCTTGAAACATTTTTTTCATTAATGTAATCCGGCATAAAATGTTTGATAAGACCTTCTCCAAGGAACATTCCTGCCAGCGCTCCTGTTTCGCTAATACCGGTTCTTGTTTTATCGTCCGCCGTGAGAACCTTAACCCCGCTGGCGATACATATTAATGGGTTGACGTTATGAGTCGCCCAGTTCACGGCTTTTCCTGCATAATCTACAGCTTTATATTTTTTAGCATAGTTGTTAAATATGCTTAAGGCCTTGTTTGTTGTATTAATAGTAGTATCATTATATCTTGTAAATGCGTCGACAATTTTTGCCCCCTGCGCAAACGCAACGGTGCTTCTGGCTTTTTCGCCATTTTCGGCCTTTTTGTAATTTCTGTAACAAAAGATTCCGCTTGGAATGCAAACATCTAGTAATGCTGTAGAAATACCCATAACTAACCTTTTCAATACACTACATTCTACAAATATAAAGTAATTTGGATAAAGAAAATTGCTAACGCAGTAGAAAAATTTACAAAAATTAAACAAATAAAAAAAATAAATAGGTTGCGAAAAAAAATGTTTATGATAAGATAAAAAACGGAGGGAATATACAGATACCCCAAGAAACCAAACGTCTGTAGACGCCCTCTGGATCCGCCCGAGTAGCTCAGCTGGATAGAGCAACCGCCTTCTAAGCGGTAGGTCATGCGTTCGAATCGCATCTCGGGTAAATAAGACAGGATGACTTTTGTTATCCTGTCTTATTTTATGTGTGATAGCGAGGAGAACGCTCTTTGCGTTCGAGCGGATTTCCGTACGGACTACACGAGTGAAACGAGTTAGTCCGGATAGCGAGAATATTGAGCGAAGTTGAACCGCAGGTTCAATAGCGAAACTATTCGAGCGTGGAGGAAATCCAAGACAATCGCATCTCGGGTAAATTTAAAAAAGAGTCGCTTTAACGACTCTTTTTTTATTCATAATAGTTTTATGTGTTCTGGTAAGATAGGTTTATTTAGTGATTATTTATGTTAATTCTAAATAGTACTTTACCTATCAAAAATGTTATTAAAGTAATTATTTTTAAATATCTACAATGTTTTGTTTTTAATATTAAGAGCTCTAAGTGAATTTAATACTGCAATGAATGTTACTCCAACATCTGCAAATACAGCCCCCCACATTGTCATTAATCCTATTGCTCCAAGTATTAAAAATATTACTTTTATGCCTATCGCAAAAATTATATTTTGTTTTACAATAACGAGTGTTTTCCTTGCAATTTCTATAGCTGTTGGGATTTTGGATGGTTTATCATCCATTATAACGACATCTGCTGCTTCTATTGCTGCGTCAGAACCAAGTGCTCCCATAGCTATTCCTACATCCGAGCGAGTTAATACCGGAGCATCGTTTATACCGTCTCCAACAAATATTATGGTCTTTCCTTCAGGTTTCTCTTTCAATAACTCTTCAACTTTATCTACTTTATCTGAAGGAAGTAATTCTGAATATATTTTATCAAGTCCTAATTGATTATTTATTGCGATTGCACTTGTGTTATTGTCTCCGGTAAGCATTACTGTTTTTATGTTTAGTCTTTTTAATTTGCTTATTGCATTTGCAGAATCTTCTTTTACCTGATCTGCAATGATTATATATCCAAGATACTTTTCGTTTTTGGCAACATATACAACTGTTCCCGGTTCATCGACTATTTCACAGTCTATGGAAAATTGCTCCATAAGTTTGTGGTTCCCGGTTAGAATAACACTGTTATGATAATTTGCCTTTATTCCTTTCCCGGAGATTTCAACTATGTTTAACGTGGTGTCATCTGCAAGCTTTTTGCCGGTTGCTTTCTTTATGGATAAGGCTATTGGATGACTTGAATAAGTTTCACAAATGGCCGCATTTGTTAAAACTTCATCATTTGTAACTCCTTCCCGGGCACAAACATTTTGAACTTCAAATGAGCCTTTAGTAAGAGTCCCGGTTTTGTCAAATGCGATTGCATAAGGTTTTGAAAGTGCCTCAAGATAGCAGCTGCCCTTTATAAGTACTCCGGCTTTTGAGGCACCGCCTATTCCCGCAAAAAATCCCAGAGGTACTGATATTACAAGTGCACAAGGACAAGATATTACCAGAAAAGTCAGAGCCCTTTCAAACCATATCCAAAAACTTGTTCCGGTTAATAACGGAGGAATCATTGCTAATAATAATGCACCTAGAACAACTAAAGGAGTGTATATTTTGGCAAATCTTGTGATGAAATTTTCAGTTTTTGCTTTTTTGTTTCCGGCATGTTCGACCAGTTCAAGTATTTTGGAAACAGTTGAGTCCCCAAATTCTTTTTCTACTTTTATTCTTAGTATGCCGTTTGTATTTATACAGCCGCTTATTGCCTTATCACCGCATTTTACTTCACGTGGAATTGATTCTCCGGTCAGCGCTGATGTATCTATAGAGGCTTTTCCGTCAATTATTATACCGTCAAGAGGAATTTTTTCTCCGGTTTTAACTAAAATTACATCACCTATTTTTATTTTTTCAGGTGAAACTTTTACAATTTCTTCACCCTGTTCAATATTTGCATAGTCCGGTCTTATGTCCATTAATGCTGAAATTGAGGCACGGGATTTTTCAACGGCTTTATCTTGGAAGTATTCGCCTAATTGATATAAAATCATTACCATTACAGCTTCTGGATATTCTTTTATTCCAAATGCACCGATTGTTGCGATACTCATTAGAAAGTTTTCATCAAAAACTTTTCCTTTAAAGATATTTTTTAATGCCTTTAATACAATATCTCCTCCGGCAATTAAGTATGCAGCCAGGAACACAATGAATTTAACCGGTTCTGACGGCTGTATTATCATTACAGCCGTAAATATAATAATTGATAATATAATTTTTAATAATGGAGATTTTTCGTGATGGTGGTGATGAGTTTGATCGTGTTCGTGTTCACACATATTTTTATTCCTCTTAATTAGTATTTCTCTATTAATATTATAATTGAACAACTATTCAATTGTCAAGTCTTATGTCGACAAATTTTACAAACTTAACATAGTTGAATAACTATTCACCTATGTTATAATATAAATAAAGGAGTTGTAATATATGGACAGCAGACGTTCTGATTGCGAGGCAACAAATATTGATATTGTAAACAGAGTAAGGCCTAATATGCCGGAGACAAGATTATTATATGAATTGTCTGATTTTTTTAAGGTAATGGGTGACAGTACGAGAATCCAACTTCTTTGGGCGTTAGAGGAAAGTGAGATGTGTGTTGGCGATTTGGCAGTTTTGCTTGATATGACTAAGTCTGCTGTTTCTCACCAATTAAAAGTATTACGAACTGCAAAACTCGTTCGTTCTAAAAAAATTGGGAAGAATGTTTATTATGCGTTAGATGATCATCATGTAAAAAGTATTTTGGAAAAGGCGCTTGAGCATATAGGTGAATAATCTGTTGCTTAATTATTTTTTTATAGGCATAAAACCGGTTTGAGAATTTCAAACCGGTTTTCTTATGTAGTATTAATTTTTTAGTTTTAATTGCTCTCTTAATTTTTGGAGGATTTCGAATTTGTAAGGCGGATAAAGAGATAATAATTCTATTGTATTTCTTCTTATTAATATACTTTTTAAATGTGAGAATGTATCAAATGAGTATTTCCCATGGTATTGGCCTGTGCCTGAATGACCAATTCCTCCAAATGGCATTGCCGGGCTTACTGCATGGTTTATTATATCATTAACGGCACCGCCTCCAAAGGAAAGTTCTTTTATAATTCGTTTTTCAAGTGCTTTATCTTGAGTAAATAAATAAAGTCCAAGCGGTTTAGGTTTTTCTTTAAGTCTTATAATAACTTCATTAATATCCTCATATGAAAGAATTGGCAAAATCGGGCCAAAGATTTCTTCTTCCATAGCGGGTGTATCATATGTGCGAATATCTAAAATGGTCGGTTCTATAAAAAGACCACACTCATCAGTGCTGCCGCCGTAAATTATTTTTTGATTTTCTTTATTAATTAATTCCTGTAATTTTGCAAAAGCTCTGTCGTCTATTATTCTTCCATAATCCTTGCTTTCCTGAGGAATTACTCCATAGAACTCTTTTATTGAAAGAATAATTTCAGATATTAATTCTTCTTTGATTTCTGAATTTACCAGAATATAATCCGGAGCAATGCAGGTTTGGCCGCAGTTTAAAAATTTTCCCCAGGCAATTTTTTTCGCCGTAAATGAAATATTCGCAGTTTTATCAACTATTACCGGACTTTTTCCGCCAAGTTCAAGGGTATATGGTGTTAATGTTTTTGCAGCAGTTTCTGCAATGATTTTGCCGGTATTTGTGCTTCCGGTAAAAAATATATAATCATATTTTTCTTTTAGCAAATCTTCTGAAGAAATTTCTTTTGGAAGTATGCAGTTAATATAATCCGAGCTAAAAGTTTCATTTATAATTTTGTATATAATGTTTGCACAATTAGGAGTTCTGGCCGACGGCCGTATTACACAACAATTTCCGGCGGCAATTGCTCCAACCAGAGGAACAAATGTTAATTGGAAAGGGTAATTGAAAGGAACGATAATTAATACGATTCCATATGGTTCTTTAACAACACGTCCTTTGGCTGGTCTTAAATGTATTGGTAAACCGGCTCTTTCCGGTTTTGCCCAGTGCTTTAAATGTTTTATTGCAAAGTCTGTTTCATGCAATATTGTATATAATTCTGTTGTATATATTTCAAAGTCGGGTTTTCTTAAATCGTCCCTCAACGCTTGAACAATTTCCGGTTCAAATTTTTTTATTGCATTTTTCAATTTTTTTAACTGATTAATTCTAAAATCTGTTTGTTTAGTTTGATTTGTGTTGTAAAAATTTTTTATGTTATTTAATATTTCGTTCATCATAATACGTTTATTAAACACTTTCTATTTATTTATCTCAATTCAACAGATAACTAGTATTATTCCGTCTTTAAGGTAATAGACTTATAATATTTTTATTTATAAATTTTATCCTCTAATTAATATATGGACGTTATATCATTTTTATAATAATATAAAAATAGATAAAAGTTTTAATGAGGGTTTATAATGCAAGCTGGAAAACCTAAGTTAATAAGACGAATAAAGATAGCCCGAGGAGTATTGGATGGTGTTATAAAAATGTACGAGGAGAACCGTCCTTATTTGGAAATTAGTACACAGCTTCTTGCCGCTCAGGCCGCTCTTAAGAAAATTAATATTGAATTTCTCAAATTGCATTTTACAAATTGTGTGCAGGAAATGTATGCTGAGCAAGATAATGAAGAAAATGAAAAAAATTTGTCCGAAATTATTAATGAAATCAGTAAACTTATAAAATAATTAACTTACGTTTTTAATAACTTATTGCAATTTTCAGACAATTATCAGACTTTTGTTCAAACATAGAGTATGCATCCCGGATATTTTTAAAAGAAAACTTATGTGTGATTAAAAAATCTGTGTTTAATTTGTTTGCTAAAATTAAATCCAGAAGTTTTTTACATTTGTTTGCATCAACTCCGCCGGTTTTGAAGGTTAAATTTTTACCATACATATCAGGCAGCGGTAATATTTGCGGGGATTCATACATTGCAGGAACGGCAACTATTGCATTTGATCTTGCTATTTTCCAGGCTGTTTGAAAGGTATCTGTGCCGCCTGCCGCTTCTATAACAGCATCAGCCCCTCTTCCTTCTGTTAAAGATTTTATGTATTGTTCAATGTCGTTTTTTTCAGGATTAATGACAACATCTGCAAGATTATTTTTTATTGCAGTGTTAAGCCTGAACTCATTTATATCAATTGCGATTATTTGTTTTGCTCCAAGAAGTTTTGCCGACTGCATTGCGCATAATCCAACCGGTCCTGCCCCGATTACAGCAACAGTATAATCCGGCTGTATCTCACACAATTCCGCCGACCAATATCCGCTTGATAAAATGTCTCCTGTAAAAAGTGCTTTTTCATAAGATAATTCATCCGGAATTTTTGTTAATCCGGTTGAGGCATATGGAATTTTACAATATTGAGCATGTCCGCCGTCAATTTTGCAGCCTAATTCCCAGCCGCCATTTATACAGTTATTTACGTATCCCCGACGGCAAAAAAAGCATTCGCCGCAAAAGGTTTCACAGTTCACTGCAACACGATCACCTATTTTTAAATTTGTAACTGCACTTCCAAGCTCTGTTATTTCCCCAACAAATTCATGACCAAGTACTGTTTCGGGAACAGCTCTTGGAACATACCCTTTTATAATATGAATGTCACTTGTGCAGATTGATGACATTGTTACTTTAATTATGGCCTCGTGCGGATATGTAATTTTAGGCTCTTCTTTATTTATTAACTCTGTTTGTCCGTTAGTATGCCAGATTAAAGCTTTCATTTGTATTTCTCTTTCTTTTTTATAAAGCTATCATAATTTTTAATATTTTTCAATAAATTTTTTTATTATATTATATTATATTATAGATGTGTGAGGGAAATATGATTAGTGAATTTTTAGAAAATATAGGTATAACAGAATGGATTGCTGATGCGATTGCAGATAGTTTGGCTCTCGTTCCTTTTCTGTTCGTGGTTTTTGTTATAATCGAACTTTTTGAATTTTATTTTGCTGATAAAATAAGAAAGTTTATGCTTTCGACTCAAAAAAGCGGGCCGTTTATCGGAAGTATTATTGCAATTATTCCGCAATGCGGTTTTTCTGTTATTGCAAGTACCCTTTATGTTCGAAAATTCGTTACAAAGGGAACGCTCATTGCTATTTATCTAGCCACATCTGATGAGGCTATTCCGGTTCTGCTTGCGAATCCCGGACAATATAAGTTTATCCTTCCGATTATTTTGGTCAAACTGGCGATAGCAATCCCGGCAGGTTATCTTATTGATTGGATATTTAAGTCGGACCTGCGCGGTAATACTGATTCTGCAGAGATTCAGGAAAAAATTGAGGATGGCTGCTGTAAGCATGATGTCTTGTCAAAAGATAAAAAAGAACTTATAATTCATCCTCTGAAACATACGTTAAATATTTTTCTATTTATTTTGGTTATAACTCTTATCTTGAATTTCTTTATAGATGAGAATAAAATAACTGATTTTTATCAGAACGGCTTTTTGCTGTACAAAGTTATTCAGCCGATTATTACGGCATTTTTAGGTTTAATCCCGAATTGTGCCGTGTCTCTTGCAATTACTGTTATGCTGATGAAAGGTACAATAAGTTTCGGGGCCGCAATTGCCGGTTTAATGTCAAATGCAGGGCTTGGACTTCTGGTTTTGCTTAGAACAAATGCAATGAAAGATAATTTTAAAATTATTGGTATTCTTTTATTCGTTAGTATTCTATGCGGTGAAATTCTTCAGATGTTTAAGCTGTTTTAAGTTTTTCATTTGTATCGGAGTTTGAAGAAGATTTATTACTTTTGTTTTTAGCGTAAAAAATACTTCCCACACCTGTACAGAATATACCTATGCCTGTTATTACTTTGTTCTTTGCTATTATATTAAAAAAACTTTTTTTAGGAGGTGTGTTGTTGCTTGAAAGATTATACAATGTCTCTGCATTTTTATAAAATATTTTTTCAATCAGCTCATCTGCTTGCTGACCAAAATTCTTTTTCAAACCATTTTTAACATTTTCCATATTTATTGAGTAAAAGTTTTTAATTTTATGTCCCGGAGCTCCAAATTCTCCAAGCGGCATATCCGTACCAAAGAGTATACGGTCGGTTTTATCTCCCTGGATTGTATTTGAAAGTTTTTCTATAAGTTCTTTTAGCGCGGGGCCGTTAGGGTCTTTGTGATCAACCCAGGATGTATCGCAATATAAAAGGGCATCATTTTTGTTTATTGATTCTACCATTACATTTATGGCATCCTTGTGATCAGTTCCAGCCCCAAGGTGTGCAAGAATAACCGGAACATCCGGGAATTTTTTAGCTATTTCATAAATTTTTCTTGGGCACGAATTTGAACCGCTGAGTCCGCTATGGAACAGACATGGCAAGTGGTATTTTTTTGCAATTTCCATGTATGGTTCTACTTTTGGATCATTCGCCGCAATTGGTAATGTTTCGGGATGAAACTTTAATCCTATAAATTTCCCCGGATTTTCGCTGAGAAGTTTTTCAATATTCTCTGCCGAGCCATACCCGGGCTGGCATACAGCTAATAGTTTAATGTTATCTTTGCCTGCGGCTTCTTTTAGTAAATCTAAATTCCCGTTAAGTTCATCCTTTATAGGTTTCCCGTTTTCTAAATTTAGCGCATCCAAATTTGTTACAAAGTTATACTTTATAATATTGGTTTCTTGTTCTCCGCCAATATTAAGTTCCAGAGGTTTTTCCGAAATTTCAAGTATATCATTAATTGTATAGCGGGCATTTTCCGGTCCCCATTTCCCTGAATGCACATGGGAATCTATGTTATATTTTGTTTTTCCGCCCGTAAAATATAACGGACCTGATATTCTTGCCACCCGCATATTTTCTCCTTAATGTTTATTTAATAAAATATATCATCCATAAAAATATTATTGTCAGATCGTCTTTGTATTATTCGTATTGTTTTGTTATCTATATTGAGCATTGATTGCTGGGCTTTTAAACAGTTTTGTTCCGAACTCGGAATATTTTTTCTCTCACAGATCTTTGCTAATTTACCAAATGTGTTTGCGATAACTCTCATATTATTATAACAGATATATGAATCTTTGAAATCTTCATTTTGTTTATCCGGAACAAGAGGCTCTGGAGCTATTAGTTTTTCGATAAAACTCATTTTGTCATATTTTTGCTTTTCTAAATTATAGCGGTATATTGAGTTTTGAACTTCTTTATATGATATTGCCTCTTTTTTGATTTGATCAAGAGGTTTATTAATTTCTCCCAAATGATTAATTAGTCGTTTAGAGAGCATATTTATTGCAATGTTGTAGCATTTTTCTGCTTCTATCATGTTATCATACTGTGTTAAAATTGCATTGCCAAGCTTGATATAAGTCACTGGAATATTACTTTTATATTCCGGCATTATATGTTCTTTGCAATATTTCTTTTGCAGAGAAAGTAGTTTTGTAAGCTTATTAATATCTTTAGTCTGATATATCAGTGTCTCGTAATCCTTAAGCTGCTGGCCGGATGTTATAATAATATTGTCAAATTTTTCCTGGAATTTTATATCTTTAGCTATTGCGTTAAATATTGAGAAACAACTGCCCCACATTGTATGAATACTTGGCTTTCCGCTGCCCTCACAGTCGCATTGAGGGAAAATTATTTCATTATTACTGTTTTTTCTGAAGAACAATTTCAGGCTTGAATCTACGTAATCCCCTCGTAATCTTAATTTATTTTCTTTAATTTCTTTTTCCGGAAAAACATCTTCTATACGGAATAATTTGTTTTTATATTTAGGGTCTGTAGGTGCAACAAGAAAATCTAAAGCCTCATCGCTGTCAACGAGAACATCATCAATATTTAAACCTACAAATTTTGATATATTTTCTACCTTTTTATTTAGCGGGAATTCGTCATAAGGGTATTCGTTGGTTTTTGTATCAGTAAAACTGTAACCTTTGATTATGCCGTTTTCTCTGACCGGTGATAGGTTATACACACCACGTTCACTATTTGTCGGAGTTCCGTCGTAAGCCGCAAATATATAATCTTTTTGCCCTGATGGATCTTTAAGGTTTACAACTTTTGAATTTGACAGGGTTAAAAGATTAAAGTCATACCAATTTTTTTCTTTAAGCTCTTGCCTTATAGATTGAACTACATTATCTGTATCAATTCCGGTTGCAATATAATTGTATAATTCCGGTTTTAAATTTCTTTGTTTTGCAAGCCATTTTATTGAGGCATCATTTGGATGTCCGGCCGGGATATATATTCTTTCCGACGGGAACTTGTTGATTTCTCTAATTACTCCATAGGTATATTCAACACCTTGTTTCATCGGATCCAGATAGTTGATATACTGTCTGTATTTATCAGGATTTTCGTATATAGCTTTTAAAAATTCCAGTATATCATTTTTGTGCTCTTTCACATTTTGCGGGGTAAGGTAAATATCTTTTCCTGTTACGCTTTTAATTTGATCTTTAAGGTTGAGCAGCGGAAAACTTGCCAATGCAGGAATTGCTATATAATCATTATCAGCATTCCCGTTAGTATCATTATATAGCTGCTGTAGCTGTTGTTCTAAACTTTTTAACTGTTTTATATCGGCATTTGCGGGATTTGTTTCAACATTATATGTGTAAATTTCCGAGTCAGGGTTTACTGCTTTTGAAAAATGTTCCATATGTGATGCGTGTATACCGCCGTCAACTATGTATACTTTTTGACCTAAAAATGATATTGTTTGATACTTAGGGATAGTGCTTGATCGTTGGAAACTGTCATTTTCAAGCGGGTTAGTGTAATATCTGTTTTGTTTTTTTGTAATGTTATTTATACTTGCTATGTTGTTTATAAACGAGACTGTACTAATTTTCATTAGAATACTTTACCCCTATTTATTTAAATAATAATTATTATAATAACAGGAAAATTTATCTATATAATACTTGAAAAATTTTTTTTTTGCTAAATTGTAAAGAAGCGTTAAGTCTTATAAAACTCACAGTTAAATATTTGCCCCGCCTTTTTGAATATTCCCAAGAATCTGTGCACTGCCTTCTTTTTCTCTTATTATGTCCATTACAAATTCATTAGCTTCTTTATCTCTGTTTATGGCTTCTTGTATAGAGAGCATATCTCCATATGAGAGTTGTTTTATATCGGGATTATTCATATTCCTTATGTATTTTTTGAATTTTTCCTGGGTCTTAAACTCAAAACCCGGAAGAGATTTTTTCATTGAATACCATAAATAAAACTCTCTTAGCAGCGCATAATAGTCTGTTTTTTTATTGCTGCTTATAATAAATAGTGGTTTAGAATTGAGACTTAAACCCGTTCCGGTAATAATATTTACATATAACCCTTTTATTCCTTGCATTTCACAAAGAAATCCGGTGTGTTCATTGATTTTTTCTAAAATTTTGCTTGCATTATGCAGTTTATAAACCCTTGTCCCTTCTGCTCTGATGTAGTCAATCAGTTTTTCCGGATTATTATTGCTTGTTTTGTTTATATTTTTGACGGCCTCTTTTACCTCTTCAACTATTTGTAATGTTTTAGAATTAAGTTTTACTGTTTCAGTTGAAGAAATTATTGTTTTTCCGGTCTGATTTGAAAAAGTTGTACCGCTTTCCTTTAAAATTTTAAGAGCTTTTTCTTTTCGTTTAGCCAGAATTTTTTTACTTATTTCTCTGATAAAATTTCTCATATTGTATTCATAATAATATATTAGGGGATAAAATGTGTCATTCATTTGATTGAACATTTTTTATTTTTTACACGACAGAAAATATTATACGACTGAAATTATTTTTGGGGTAGAAAGCACTATGAGTCGTGCGCCTTGATTTATCCTTTAATGACTTAAAGTTGTAGGTTTGAGATGTAGGTTGGGGTTTGTCCCTGAGGGACTTCCCTATAACGCGTCGCTGTGTGGGATGCATATGGAAAAGGTAAATAAAAATTTACCATGTCATCCTGAACTCGCAGCTCCTCTTGTTGCCGACGAAAAGGAGGCTTACAAGGGAGGGTGCTCGCAGAGTATTTCAGGATCTAGCCACCGTCAAAAATGTGCGACAATCTGCACTGTATCAGGGAAAGAGGTATTAGATAAAGTAGGTTGGGCTTTCAGCCCAACATTAAAATGTTGTTGGGGTAGAAACCCCAACCTACAAAAAGCTATTTCTTATACATCTCGG
The DNA here is from genome assembly GCA_944325075.1 of Candidatus Gastranaerophilales bacterium. Classification (GTDB taxonomy): domain Bacteria; phylum Cyanobacteriota; class Vampirovibrionia; order Gastranaerophilales; family Gastranaerophilaceae; genus UBA1221. The sequence continues at coordinate 20,447 of CALUYU010000023.1, read as the reverse complement.
AAAGCGACGCGTCATGTAAGAGGGGCCTTAGTTCCCGCATTTACGTTAGCAGAAGTTCTAATAACCCTTGGCATAATCGGAGTAGTGGCTGCAATGACTTTGCCTGCACTTTTGACCAATACTACGGAATCAACAACTACAGCAAGGTTAAAAAAATTCTACTCAATAATGAATCAGGCGATAAAGATGGCAGAACTTGATTATGGAGCTTGCGGTTATTGGGATTATGATAAAGTTCAAATTATAGTTGACGGATCAGAAGAAGAATTAAACGACTCTATCGCAGAAAGTACTAATAGTGCAAAAACTTTTATTGTAAAATATATTGCACCTTATGTAAAGGGTGAAATAACAGATGATTTTTCTTGGAAAACATCTTCTACAGTATTATCTTCTGTTCCCGGAATTAAATTTGCAGATGGATCTTTCATGGCCGCAAAGGCTGGTAGTTGTATAGATATTCTTTTTGACGTGAATGGTTCTAATCAGCCAAATACAATGGGTATAGATCAATTTGTCTTTTTATTTTGTAACGCAGGAAATGCATATGTAAAAAATAGGTGTTTTTCACCTTATTATAATATAAACGAATATACGAGACCTCGAAGTTATCACCTGGAACAGTGCAAAAGTAATCCTTATTATTGTTCAGGTCTTATTATTTTAGATAACTGGGAATTTAAGGATGACTATCCTTATAATCTCTAATTAATATTATATTTTTTATTTCGAAAAATATTGCAATACTCGCATATCTTTTTGATAGGAAGAAACATTGGGGTTATCCATCGCATGTTTTTGGGTAGTTCTTCATTGTTCATTATGCATCGGTCAATTGTTGCAATTTGCCATTTATACTGAGATGTAAACCCCTGCTTTCTGTAAAATATTTGAGGCGGTTTTGATTCCTGATCGTTAAGTTTCTGCGCAATCAGATGAACCCTTCCGTCTCCTCCGCGGCGAAAACTTTCTACTTTGGCAAGATTTATCAGGGCCTTGCCAACCCCTTCTCTTCTGTGTTTGGGATCGACCCAGAGGGAGGATATATAGAAAGAGGAATATGGGTGGTTCGCCGGATAATAAGTATTATCATATATTGCCTCCGGTCTTGCACACATTTTACCTAATGACTTGCCGGTTTCTGAGTTGACCAGAGTATAATTACTGGTCCATCTGTTAAAGTATATTAAATATTTGGGCAGTTCTTTTCTCGGTTTAACCTCTAAAATACTGTGTTTCCCCATTAAATTTACTATTTTTCTGATATTTATGGAATTCATAAACTAAGCAACTCCGTTTTAATTACACTGTGATATTAATTTGTTTTTCAGAAATTTTCTCATTAGATGAGTGATGTTTTTTAGGTTCTTCCATGCCAATAAGTCTCAACGCCGGATGGATAATAGCATGGCTTACCTGAGGTGCTAATATTGCGAGTCCTATTACGGATCCTAAAAGGCTTCCGGCTTCAATTGTTCCTTTAATTGTGTCATACTGTTCCGGAGTTTCTTTTGCGGTATGCAGATATTTCGCAAGTTTAGGCGGTAAGACTTTATCAATTTTAGTATTGTTTACGCGGTCTTCATATGGAAGTTTTGCATATTTTCTGTATTCTGCAAATTGTTTTGGGTTCGCAAATTGAGAAAATTCTTCTGCTCTGTGTTTAAAGATTTTAGGGGCAAGCTTAAATGCTCCGTTTTTAAATAAAGGTACAACAATTGTTGCATACAGAAGAAGACAGGTTGCCTGATATAAAAATTCTTTGGCGGCCGCATATTTTTTTGTGTCTGTGGAGATATTGTTATCTATTAATATAAAGCCAGGACGACCTATTGCCTTCATGGTTGTTTCGATTGTTACAGATGTACTTGTACTTTGCGCAATAGTAGAAAGAGGGTTTGAAGTTATAAAGCTTGTGATTGGGTTAATCATACGCCACCTACTTTCATTCCAATTCTGGCGGATGTGTTATTGTACGGGGTATTAAGAGGTCGTTTTGTGCCATTGAATGGTATTAATACCGGTTTAAATTGCAATACACTGTTATGTTTTTCCTCTGGACGGGCAGCTAATTCTTTTTCTTTTTTTTCTTTTAGAAACTTTTTTACAATAGGGTTAATCGCCACGGAACATAACGCCGGAATTGCAAACAGAGCAGCTCCGCAAACTCCGATAAACATAAGATTTTTTGAGGCTTTAGCTGATTCCACTGGATCTTTTATAAGTTTCTTGGCAATCCAGGCTGAGGCTTCTCCGCATACAAGGTATGTTGGAATTGCTATAAGTTCAGTTAACCCTTCACGTAAAGCTGTGTATTTTTTTGTATCAGGTTTTTCCGTCTTGTCCATCATTGTAAATGCAGGACGACATATCCCTTTTACAAATGCTATTGCCATTACCGGATATGTTGCTTTATTATTTTTTCCGAGTTTTATGCAAAAATTTTCAAGTTTTTGCGCCCACGGTTTTATGTTTTGTGTGACGTTTCCCATTTCGACTATATAAAATTAGTAAATATAAATAATTGCTACATTGTATAAAAATATTACAAATTTTTTTCTATTGTATTACAAAAAAAATAAAATACAAAAATAAAATGAACAATTTTACATGGTTTTTCGTTATAATGATATAGAGGTTAAAACAATGAAAGATAAATGTAAAAAATACGAAGGTTTATTTATTTTTGGTGATGAAAAAGAATTTTTGTCACACATTGCGGATTGCGAAGACTGTACAGCAGAGCATGAAAAAATGAAAAGAGTCTCTGAATTAATACAGGAAGTAGCACCTCAGTTAAAGAAAAAGAGGCGTATGGTTTCACAATTAAAGTTGGCTTGTGCGTCTTTTGTTCTTATATTTTGCGTATCAACTTTGGGAATTATAAATCTGAATACTGATATTCGTGATACATTATTATATGGGCAGACTTTATCGGTAGAAGATTATGGGTTCCCGGTAGACTCGTACGGCCTGATTATGGTGAATTAATGGATTTAAAACAAATTATAGAAGCAAACAAAGAACATGTGAAAAAGATAATAAGGTTAGTGTCCGGAGAATCAAATGAGGATCTGGAGCAGGAAGTATATTTAAAGGTATGGAAGAATGCTGATAAATATCAAGAAAGAGGTAACCTTAAAAGCTGGATAGGTACAATTGCGAGAAATGTCTCCAAGGACTACTTAAAGTCTTCAGCAAAAAAACACGAAAAGCTTTTGGATGAAGATGATACAGCACTTGATGTCGTTAAAGATAATAAAGAAACTCCGGAGCTTAAAGTTATCAGAAATGACAGACAGGAACGTATCACAAAAGCTGTCAATCGCCTAAAACCAAAGTTCAGAGAGGTGATTATATATTGTGAAGTTTACGGATATACCTATGAGGAATGTGCTAAGAAGCTAAAATGTCCCGTTGGTACTATCAAATCAAGGCTTTACAATGCAAAAAAACAATTAGCAGTAGATCTTGAAGATTTACTATAAACAAAGAAAGGATCGGAAACATGAAAAAAGTTTTAATTTTAGCAGGAATATTGGCATTAACAATGTCTTCTCAGGTATTTGCGGCAGATACAGCCACTCAGACAGCTGCAACTGACGAGCAAAAGATTGAAAAACCATGCAATAAAATGCAGCATCCTCCTAAAAATCGCAAGAGCATAGAGTTTGAAAAACGTTTAAAATTAACTGATACACAAAAAGAACAGGCAAAACAAATTCACCAAAAAGGATTTGAAGAAATTAAACCTGTAATGGAAAAAATAGAGTTGAAAAAAGAAGAGATTAATGCTGTTAAACGTTCAAAACTAGCTCCTGAAGCTCAGGCAGAACAAATTGTTCAATTAAGAAAAGAAATTCGTGCGCTTAAAAAAGAAGCTCGTGATATACAAATAAAAAATATGAAAGAATTTGAATCAATTTTGACTGCTAAACAGTTAAAAGAATTGAAAAAAATGAAAGAAGAGGGCCGTAAACAATTTGAGAAAAACCATAAAAAACAGTTCATAAAAATGCCTCCTCAAGGCCCTGATTTTGAAGGCCCAAAACCACCTATGGAAGAAAAATAATATTGTTTATTCACTATTCTTTCAATAAATCAAAAGATCGGAGATGTATCTCCGATCTTTTTGTTTATTGTTATTAAGAATTATTATGATATTAATCAAAAGTAAATAGTTCTTTCCATTGTTTCTTTTTAGTTTCCACTTGTTTTTTCTTCTGAGCTTGTTTTTTCTGGTTTTCAGCTTTTTTAGCTGCCAATTTTTTTTCTTTTGCAGCCTTTTTAGCCTGGGCTTTCTTTTTCTTTGCTTCAGCCTTTTGTTTTTTCTCCTGAGCTTTTTGATAGCTTGATTGCTCTGTTTTAGAAATTTTTGATGTGGTTTTGTTCAACCACCTTGTAACCGGGCCTTCCTGCGTATTTGCTGCAAGAACAGTGCCAGAAGACATTATTGCAGCGGTCATTAACAATACTAACGTTTTTTCATTATTCAGACTCCTTATTCAGATATCAAATCTTTCCAAGCTTGTTTTTTCTTTTGAATTTTTTGCTGAAGTTCTTGTTTATTTTTCTCATTTTCAGCTTGTTTTTGTTCCTGCTGGTCTTTCCACTCTTGTTTTTTCTGTTCCCAAGCTTCCTGATTTGCCTGGCGTTTAGCTTCAGCGGCTTCCTGGTTAGCTTTTTGTTGTTCCTGGAGTTTCTTTTCAGTATCAACTAATTTTTGTGTATGTTTTTGTATAAATTTTTCTGTGTAAGTTGTGCCGGTATCGGAAGTTGCGGCAATGGCTGCCGGCGTAAGCATAACTGTAAACACCATAGATGAGATCAATAACTTTTTCATATATTCTCCTTTCTTTTTTTGCGGATATGATTTTATTATACTAAATCATATCATACATTTCAATAATTTGATCAATTCCCTTTTTGGCAGTATCAAAAATATTGAGCATTTGTTGATATTCATACGGTTCACCCTCTGCAGTAGTTTGAAATTCTATAATTTTTCCGCTTTTGGTAAGTACAATATTGCTGTCGACTCTGGCATGGGAATCTTCTTCATAATTAAGATCAAGCCTTACTTCATCATTGATTATTCCAGCAGAAACAGCAGCAATTGGCTCAATTATAGGGTTTTCTTTTATAATACCGTCTTCAAGAAGCTTGTCAACTGCAAGTTTGAGTGCGATAAACCCTCCGCATATGCTGGCTGTTCTGGTTCCTCCGTCAGCCTGAATAACATCCGCGTCAATGGTTATTGTTAAGTCCGAAATTTTGGTCAGATCAAAACAAGCTCTTAAGCTGCGTCCGATTAGTCTTTGAATTTCCTGGGTTCGTCCGGAAATTTTGGTTCTTTCTCTTTGGCATCGGGTATTTGTCGATGATGGCAATAGTGAATATTCTGCGGTTAACCAACCTCTTGGATCATTTTTATCCATCCATTTAGGCTTTCCTTCTTCTATAGAGGCTGTTGTTATAACTTTTGTGTCCCCGAATTCAACAAGAACTGAGCCGGCCGCGTGTTTAGTGAAATTTTTAGTAAATTTTATTTTTCTTAACTCATCATTTTTTCGATCTTTTCTCATTATTTTTATTCCTTATAATCGTAATCCCACATATATATTTGTCCGCAATACCGGCATACAGCGTGCTCGTTCATAAACTGCAAATCCGGTATAAATGTATAACCGTCTACTGATATTTGAAGTTCATTTTTTTTATTATATGTTTGTTCATATCTTCTTGGTCCTTGGTATTCCGGAGAAAACATTAGTTCAAATTTATCAACCGACTTGCAGTTTTTACAGATAAACATTATATACTCCAATAAAGTTAATCCTGGTATTTTCTATTAGCTCTGTTAATAATTTCAGGGTCAAGTTTTCTTGTAACCCGTTTAGTTCCTCTGATAGGTTTTTCCTCACTTAAAGCTTTATACCATAAGGCCCATGTTATACTTCTCAAAGGGAGTGTAAAGCCTATTACGATAAACGCCACTATTTGATAGACCAGAAAATTTGCAACCTTTAGCGGCGTAATCATATCAAAAGAAGGATTTACAGATAACATCCTGTCATTTATTGCATCTATTGGTATATATCCTACAAGAGTTTCCTGGAATAATTCACTTAAAACCTGGGTTAGTTTTGTGAAATCGAAAAACACTGAAAATCCTTGTACAAACAGTACATGAGTAAATGTTCCTATCACTAGCATAATTAGTAGTGTTCTGAATACATTCCCCCTTATTAATTGGAAACTTCTTTTAAAACAGCCGCTTACGGATGTTTCCGGTTCAAACGAAAAGACCTGGAAAATTAATATAAAGTAAATAAATAATACGGCTCCTATCACCCAGAAAAATGGATTTAAAGCGACAATCCAGAATATGGAATAAAGCAGCCACAATCCTATAAATTTTATTGAATATTGAGTAACGGTTGCTTTGTGTGCAGGGAAATCATATATTTTCTCCGTAGTAAGAAAACCTTCCGTAACAGAGTTTAACGCCCCGTATGCGACCAGATAATCCCAAAACGCTTTCATAAATATGAGTAATCCCGGAACAATTATTCCTATTATACAAAGAATTATCGTTGAAAAATCCCGAAATGCAGGATATTTTTCAGCCAGTTCTGGCAAATATACAGTATATAAACCGGCCAGACAGAAAATTAACAATATCCCCAAAATTTGGCCAAGAACCGGAAAAAACATATAGCCGCAAAATTTTAAAAAGTTTGCGCTATATATTCTGATTGCTGCAAGTATTATCCATACAAAATTATTTTCAACTTTTATTTTTTGCATATTCTCTCCGCTTTTTTGGATTTTATGATATATTTATTTTATACAAATATACTTAAAAAAACAATGAAAAATTACAAAGATATAATAAAATCATTTACAAAGGATGATTATTTAAATAATTTAGTTAATTTACATATTCACACAAAATTTTCCGATGGATTGGCAGATCCGGAAAGTATTATAAAGCAGGCGTTGAATAAGAATTATAAAAATATTGCTGTATCGGATCATAATACTGTCGGGGCATATTTAAACACTGATATCATGTCGAATGATATTGTAATTCCGGCTGTGGAATTTGATGTTTGGTGTGGGTATGTATTTATGCATCTTCTTGCGTATGGCATAGATGTTTATAATAACGAGCTTAAGCCTTTTTACGCCAAGTCAAAAAGGGAAACAGAGTGGGATATTGTTAGAATTTTTGCCGGCCGGGATATAAAAAAGCTTATAAAGGCTATTCATAATGCAGGAGGAATTGCTGTTCTTGCCCATCCGGCATGTTGCTGGGCGTTAAATATGGATAAATTTGTTCAAAAACTTATTTCATATGGACTTGACGGCTTGGAAGTTTATTATCCTTACAAAAGGCACAGAGGAATTATTAAATTTAGATCAGCTTGTTCTATTGAAAAATTAGCCGATAAATATAACCTGATTAAAACCGGCGGTACTGACCTGCATGGTGAACATTTATTATAGTTTATTTTCTATTTTTTGCAAATTTTATTAACTGTTTGCTTCTCATGAAAATATTAATGAAAGTCAATGTGGGTCTTTCAGTGCCTCCCTCATACACAAAAAGAAAGCACTATTAGTCGTGGAATTTAAAATACAAAAACAAGACTTGAAAAATAAGAAAAATAATGTATAATAAAAGAAAAAGGAGGTAGATATATGGGAAAGTTAAGTATAGCAAGGCATACGGGGAGGGGGGTGTAAGAAACCTCAAGGGAGACAAGGGTTTTGCTTAAAATTATCTTTCTCAAAATTAAAGTTTTCTGTAGCAGGAAAAGAAGTATTAGATAAAGTAGGTTGGGCTTTCAGCCCAACATTAAAATATTGTTGGGGTAGAAACCCCAACCTACAAAAAGCTGTTGCATCTCACTTAGCGACTACTCGTGGTAGGCTGGTGCCTGTGGCACCCCGCTACCACGGGTAGTCGTCTTTAATTTGCCAGCCGTCTATTTGAATTATTGCTCCGCAATACATTTTGTAATTTGATGCCTTGTTGCATCCCCAGGCGCTTGTATCCGTTATCATGTGTTCGCGTGAGAACAGCAATTCTGCTCCAATAAATTCAAATCTGTTTCTTGTTGGTTCAATAAAGCCGTAAAATACATCTCTTCCAAATAAATTCGGCCCTTCATTCCCATTTATATCTATCTTAACCCCAAATCTGTTTATAGAAGTTCCGGCATTATTATCCTGGCTTATAGAGTATCTTGCTTCAGGTGTAATAAAGTAGTAGCCGTCTGCAATATCTACACAGAAAGAACTATTTGATGATGAGCAAACCTTAGGATTTTTGCAGTTTTTTTCATTTTTGTACCCGCAATCTTCACTGATTAACAAGTTTGGAGTAATATATGTATGTACAAATTTGGTAAACATCTCTTTTTGTGTATCGCTATTTACATCATTACCGTAAGTATAATCCCATCCTGAAATATCACCGTATTTGCTTTTAGACTTTTCAACGGCCTGAGCTAAAGTTGTGTAGGCTTTTTGCAGCTTAACAACAGTTACTTTCTTCTGATATTTTGCAATCAATGTCGGCAATGTCATTGCAGCGATCACACCAATAATCCCCAAGGTTATAAGAACTTCAGCAAGAGTAAAAGCGGCTTTCGGAGCTAAGTCCTCTCTTACGTGATACGTCGTTGCGTGTGAAGCAATGGGAATATTGGTAACATTAAAATGATTGATGTTAGTTAAATTAAGCATATTTAATAACTTATTCATAAATCCTCCATTATTTATATTATACTATTTTTAACGCCTTTTTTTCAATATATGTCATTATATTCCATAAACACAAAACATATAAAAAAGGGTTTATATTTTTATTTCTACCCCCAATATTCATAAAAACCTCCTTTAAAACAAGCACAACAAATCTGCGAAAGCATATAATTTCGCCTGAAACAAAATGAGTTTCTGAAATTATCGCAATTAGATATTGGTAATAGAAAAAATATAAAAGATATAAATAACCAAAAACTTAAAAAAAAATAGAAGATGGTATCGGCCGAAAAGCCTTGCCAGTCGTGGAAAAAGCAGTTAGTCTGCCCCCCCCCCCCTCGGGGAAAATCGCGCTATGATTGGGTTTTGCATTTATACCTCTTATTAATACCTATTTCTACTTTGATTATATATTATTGTTCCATGCAATTCAAGAAATCTTATTTGATTCCGTGAAATTGTTTCATATAGTTCCCTTGAGCCGTTTCATATTTTGCAATATTTTCAGCAATTTTCTCCGGATTTGTATTTTGCGTAACTCTATCTGTGTTGTAAAACTGACCGGACGGATTATAAGCATGTGCCATTGTTGAGGCTGCAACAGTACTATTTCCCTCGCCGTATTGAGCGATGAAATCAGTTCCGATTTTAGGTTGTAAATTTATGCCGTTCAGTTGCATTTTTGCTCTTCTCCTAAGCTATTGAAAAGAATGTTACATTCCCCGGAGCGTTGTAAGTGAAAAATCTGGACATACCGCCGTTGTTATAGTCCTCTGCCAGATTATAATTTTTTTGGATTCCGTCTGTGCCGCTCGAAAGTCCCATTGCCTCATTAACTTTATTGGCAATATTTGTCATGCTGTTAGCTCTGGCATCAAAATGTGTCAGTTCAATTGATCCGCTTACGTATGCTTTTGAAACGTCAGTCGAAGCTATTAAACCACGCGGTACTTTTGAGATTGCGTTTATTGGGCTGTTTGATGACATGATGATCCTTGTGCTCCTATTATTGAACTTATATATATAAAGTATATAAGTTCTAAAAAATTGCTTTATGTAAACCCAGGGAATTTACATAAGTTAACATTTTATTTCCGTGCTTTCTTATTATTACATGCCCTAAAATTTAACTCACAAAACCCAAATATTAAGTTTTGTAAAGTGTAAAATCTACACTATATAAGCGTTTTCACAAGATATGATATTTAACGAAAACATTTTGTTGACATTTAAAATCTTCTATGCAATAATAATTACATAAGATTTAAGTGTAGTCGAAACACTAAATATAAATAGATTCATTAACCCCAAAAACATATAAACTCCTAAATAATAAACACTAAAAGAGACCATTAGGATGCAGAAAACGACCCACTCAGCAATGAGTGGTTTTTTTTATCTTATAAATTAGTGTTGTTTCTACAATTATAAATTATTCTGCTTGTCTTTAAAGTTATTAAGTGCTATATATTTACTTGTAGTTAGTTAGGGGGATCCACCCCGGGGGTAAATGCTTATCTAAGTGTTGTTATTTAAGCAAATATTTACCAAAAATAACCCAAAAGGATGAAAGGATTAGAATGGAAAAGAACAACGAAACACTTCATGTGCTTAGGCACTCAACATCTCACATTATGGCTCAGGCTGTTCAAAAGCTGTTTCCGTCAGCAAAGTTGGCTATCGGACCGGCAACGGACACCGGCTTCTATTATGATTTTGATCTTACGGACGGGCATGCTTTTACTGAGGACGACCTGGTAAAAATCGAAGAAGAAATGAAAAATATCATTAAACAAAATCTTACGTTTGAAAGATATGAAGTTAAAGATGTTGACGCCAAAATTGCCGAATTCAAAAAAGAAGGCGAAATTTATAAGGCTGAACTGCTTGAAGAGCACAGAAATGACAATCCAACTTTATATTTAACAAAGGATAAAGACGGAAATGTTTTATTCAATGATCTCTGTGCCGGACCGCATATTCCGAATACTTCTTATATCAAGGGCAATGCATTGAAGTTATTGAAGGTTGCCGGCGCTTACTGGCGCGGAAATGAGAAGAACAAAATGCTTCAGAGAATTTATGCAACCGTATTTTGGACAAAAGAGGATTTGGCAGATTATCTTCATTTCCTTGAAGAGGCTGAAAAACGTGATCACAGAAAGCTTGGTTCAAAACTTGATTTATTCTCTACCAGAGAAGAACTAGGTGGTGGCCTTGTATTGTGGCATCCAAATCTTGCTGTTGTAAGAGAAGAAATTGAAAATTACTGGAGAACCGAACACAGAAAACGCGGTTACGTAATAGTAAATACTCCTCATATTGCAAAGTCTAAATTATGGGAAATCTCAGGGCATGCTGATCATTACAAAGATAACATGTTCTTTATCCAAAAAGATGAGGAGTCGGATGATCAGTTTATTTTGAAACCGATGAATTGTCCGTTCCACATATTAATATATCAGGCTAACAGATATTCATACCGTTCACTGCCTCTTAGAATGGCTGAACTTGGGACTGTATACAGAAAAGAAAAATCTGGGGCTTTATCGGGGTTAACAAGAGTTCAAGGGTTTACCCAGGATGATGCCCATATATTCTGTACACCGGAACAGCTTGTTGACGAAATCAATGAAATTATAGATTTTGTCGCTGATACAATGGCAATTTTCAACATGAAATTCGAGGTTGAACTTTCGACAAGGCCTGAAAGCTATGTTGGTGAAATTGAAAACTGGGATAGGGCTGAGGCTGGCCTGAAAGAGGCTATGGATCGCCGCGGTATGAGTTATGAAATTAATGAGGGCGATGGAGCTTTTTACGGTCCAAAAATTGATTTTAAAGTTAAGGATGCTATTGGCAGAACTTGGCAGTGTGCAACAATTCAGTTGGACTTTAATCTTCCTGCAAGATTTGATATCAAGTATCAGGATAAAGACGGACAGATGAAAACTCCTGTAATGCTTCACCGTGTAATATTCGGTTCAATGGAAAGATTCCACGGAATTTTAATTGAGCATTATGCCGGTGCATTCCCAACCTGGCTTGCTCCTACTCAGGTGGCTATTGTTCCGATCAGCAACGACAAACACACTGACTATGCTGAAATCGTTTATAAAAAAATGCGCGATGCAGGCATAAGAGCTCATTTGGATGATAGATCCGAAAGCATGAACTACAAAATAAGAGAAAGCCTCCAGGATAAGAAAATTCCTTATGTATGTGTTATTGGTGATAAGGAAATTGAGTCCGGTTCAGTTGCTGTTCGTGCACGCGGCATTGGACAAATAGGCACTTTTGAAGTGGATGAATTTATTAGTAAAATTAAAAACGAGATTGAGCAAAAAAGTTCAGAGTCTTTTGCTAAATCATAGTTACAATTTTATAAATTAAAGATAAAAGCAGATCCGTATTCTGTCCGGTCTGCTTTTTTATTATTTAACTTCTTATTGAATCGGTTTCCATATACATAATCATATAGAAATCCGAGCAGGTAAGTGTCGGGTTCCTTTTCATAAATTTTTTTACATCAAACTTTTCTAACCATTTGTCTGCTTTTTTCAATGCTTTTTCATTATTTTCGTATTCGGCCTTTAAGTTTGCAATATAAGTGCGTACCATTGATAGTACTTCATCTTCTGTAAGCAGGGGCATTCCGCCTAATCTTACTTCATCCTTTTCTTCTTCTTCAAGAAGTTTCCTTTCCTGCTGCGGTTGTTGTTCATGCTGCTGCTGACGCCCGTTAGTGTCGGAAGAAGTGGAGGATTGTACCATTCTACCGAACGGATTGTTCACTGAATTAAACATAGTTATGCCTCTTTATTCACTAAAAAAGTACCATAAATTCCTTTACGGCACTTTTATATATTTTCTTTAATTAAGTGTTAAACTTAGCAATTCAAGGCCTTTAAACTCTGGCTTACTTGCAAATATTTGAGGTAGTTGTGCATAATTTATAGGGTTTGGTAATATTGTTTAAGCAGTGCGGCATCGTTTTCAATGTTAGGACTTTCGCACACTAAGGCGCCTTTTACTCCAAATTCTTTCATAACCTTAAGAAGGTCTTTGTAGTTCATATCGGATTCCTCAAGGTTCAGATGTTTCTTTTCTCCCTTAGCCCCGTAATCTATACCTGCTAAGTGCCCGTGAAAATTATTTATTGCATAATCTCCTAATTTTTTTCCAAGTTTTTCAAAGATTTGTGAGAATTCATTATAAGTGTTGTATTCACCGGCGCTTCTGGCATGAAGATGCGAAAAATCTATGCAAGGAAGTACATTTTCAAATTCTTTGGATAGATTAATTATTTCATCTAAATCACCCCATTGGGTTGGTTTCCCGGTTGTTTCGGGCCTTATCCAGAGGTTTATATTTTCCTTTGCAATAATTTTATTTATATTTACAATCTGTGTTTTAACCTGGTTAAACACGGTATCTTTATCTTTTCCCATATAATATGCAGCATGGAATGTTATGCTGAATGCCCCGACTTCTCCTGCAACGGCTGCAGTTTCTACTATTCTTGCAGCGCTTGCTTCTACCTTGTCTTCTTCTTTTGAATTAAGATTTATGTAAAACGGAGCATGTGCAGTTAATACAAGATTTTTTTCGGCACGGATAGTCTTAACTTTTTCCCTTGTTTCGGGATTCATTCTAACCCCGTGGACAAATTCCAGTTCCAGCCCGTCAAGTCCCATCTCTTCTATGATATCGAACGCTTCCGGATAACTTCCCTTTCCTGTTCTTAAAGGCATTCCGGCTGTAAGGAAATTAAGTTTATCAAATTTAAAAATATTTTGCACAATATGCTCCTAATCCTACTGCAACTAATGATATAATAACACTTAATAGGGCATAAGTAAATGCCTGTGTATACTGATGATTATTAATCATGTCAAATATTTCAAGAGAAAACGTACTGAATGTTGTCAGCCCGCCGCATAGACCTGTTGTTAATGCCAGTTTCATTGCGGTATTAATTTCTGGTTTATCAATAAATAATATGTAAAGAAATCCAATGAGAAATCCTCCTGCAATATTTACCGTAAATGTTGCAAATGGCAGGCTTGCGTGCAGAGTTTTCAAAAATATAATACCGGTTAAATACCTTAAAACTGCTCCGCAGCCCCCTCCAATAAATATTGAAATTATATTTAACATATTTATTCCCATATTGCTTTTAGGAAAATTATATCATAAACTTCCTCTAAAGTTCTGATTAATCAGAAGAATTTGTGTTATAATCTATATGAATTACTTTACCCAAGGAGAATTATTATGACGGAAGTTTTGCAATACAGCCCTCAGGGTGTTTGCTGTAAGATGATGCAAATTAAACTTAATAATGATGTAATTGAAGATGTGGACTTTCTCGGCGGATGTCCGGGAAATTTGCTTGGAATAAGAAATCTTGTCAAAGGGATGAAGATTGATGATGTTATTGAAAAGTTTCAGGGCATTCCATGCGGCGGTAAATCTACAAGCTGCCCTGACCAGCTTGCAAAGTGTTTGATTTCTTATAAAGCTTCAACTCCGGCTTCGTAATCTATTCTTTGACCTTAATTTTGTAGTGATAAAGGTTATTATTCTATAACCTAACTACCTTTTTTGCTGTTTAAATATTTTTCATATAAGTCCGGCCGCTTAGCTTGGGTGCGTTCAATTGATTTTTTCAGTCTGAATTCATTTATTTCTTTATGATTCCCGTTGAGCAATACCTCGGGAACCTTCAGCCCCCGATATTCTCTTGGCCGTGTGTAGTGAGGATATTCAAGGAGTCCGTTTGAAAAGCTATCCTCATCTGCCGATTCTATTTTTCCCAATGTACCTTCAATTTTACGGCTTACTGCATCAATCAGGCATAGCGCCGGAAGTTCTCCGCCGGTTAGGACAAAATCCCCGATTGAAATTTCTTTGGGCTTAATTATTTCCCTTATCCTTTCATCAAATCCTTCATAATGCCCGCAGAGCATAATCAGTTGATTGTATTGGCTAAGCTTATTTACAATTTTATCCGTAAGCGGTTCTCCTTGAGGGGAAAGCATTATTGTTAACGTGTTTTCAAGTTTTGGAACACTCTCATATGCATCCACATACGGCTGAGGCATTAGAACCATTCCGGCTCCACCCCCGTATGGCATATCGTCAACTTTTTTGTGTTTATTTTCCGTAAAATCCCGTGGATTTGTTGTATTAACATGTATTATTCCCGCTTCTACCGCACGCTTAAGTATGCTGTAACTAAAATAATTCTCTACCATTTCAGGGAATAAAGTTATTACATCAAAAATCATTCCAACAATCCTTCAAGGTTATTTATGATAATCCGTTTGTCATTTATATCAACTTTTTTAATAATTGCCTGAACAAAGGGCACTAAACAAATTTTCTTTGAATTTGTTTTTACTGACAAAAGATCGCTGGCTCCGTTGTTTGAAACCCCGATTACAAATCCAAGTTTATTCCCGTTTTCATCAAATAAACTTAGACCAACCAACTCATCAATGAGAAACTCATCTTCTTCAAGGTTATCGCGGATGTAGCTTTCTTCTACAAATAAAAGCGTACCTTTATATTCCATTAAATCATTGATAGAATCTATTCCCTTAAACTTAATGATTGCAAAATTTTTATGGAATCTTACATTTTGAATTTCTAAAGTTTTGTATTCAGCACCAGATTTAACATAAACCTCTTTTAGTCCAAGAACGAAATCCTCCTGGCCTTTAGTAAAACCAACTTTGGCTTCTCCTTTAATACCGTGAAAGTTTATGATTTTCCCGATGGAAATATACTTCTCCATATTATTCTTCAACCGGTTCTTCTGTTTTCTTAGGTTTTCTGCCGCGTTTAGGTTTTTCTTCAGTCTGGGCAGCTGTTTCCTCAGATGTGCTTTCTGATGTTACTGCCACCGGCTCAGCTTCTTTTTTTGTTTTAAATTCTTCAGGAATATCGTCTCTTTCCTGGTTCCAACGCTGCAATCCCATTTGTGAGCGAATTAATCCGATACCTACATGAACTCTCCATTCGTCCATTTTTAACTGTGCAGCAATTATTTTGTGGCAGCCAATCGGAGGCAGCGGCAGCAATGGTTCATATAAGTTTTTAATTGCAAAAAGTTGATCCGGAGTAATTGCCAATTTCCGTTTCGGGAACGGAAGTTTAGGCAGCATCATTTTCTGTCTTACAAGGTTAATCCCGAAAAATACTTTTCTTGGTTCCAAACCGATTTTTTCACCGATAACTTCATGTGCGTCCGGATTTGGAAGTGGCAGCATTGCCTTGTACAGCAATTCAATTTGTTCCAATTGTTCTTTACTTACAAGAAGTTGTTTTGGGGCTTTATTTTTATTCATAGGACGTTTATTGCCAAACCCGTTGCGGTTATAACCTCCTTGCTGAGGTCGTCTGTTCCGGTTATAACCTCCTTGCTGAGGTCTGTTTTGATATCCGCTCCGGTTGTAGCCTCCTTGATTATCGCGTCTTGGATAACCACTTTGTTGACGGTTGGAATAATTTCCTCTATTGTATGAGCTGTTTTGGTTATCACGTCTTGAATAACCGCCTTGACGACCTGAATTATATCCGCTGTTTTGGTTATATGAACGTGTTGGTCTCGGACGGCCTTCTCCTGCGCTATAACTGTTATAAAACTGAGGCTGATTTTCTGTGCTGTAGCCTCCAAGCTGTTCTTGTTGAGGGGCAGACACCTCCGGTTGTTCCGACAGTGATGATGCGGCTGCCGAACCCTCATCTGAAGGTGCATTGATCATCATTTTCTTATCCGGGTATAAGCAATCCGGACAAATAACTCTTTTGGGGTTTTTTGTCTCAAATTCTCGACCGCACTTGACGCATTTGTTTACATACATATTTAAAAGCCTCTTAATTAAAAAATAATCTCATAAACTAAAGTACAACTGTTTTTAAATTTAAAATTAATAATTAATCCTCAAGTAAATTTACAACTATGATATATCTTTACATATTTAATTATAACATAAATGTTAAAATAATCAAGAGGTTAAAATTATTTTTCTATCAAAAATGTTACAGGCCCGTTATTTAAAAGTTCTACATCCATCATTGCACGGAATTTTCCGGTTTTAACAGGGATATTTTCGGCTTTAACGTAAGAGATAAACTTTTGGTACAAGTCTTCTGCAATTTCCGGCGGGGCAGAACGATCAAAACTTGGGCGGGTACCTTTTTTGCAGTCTCCGCATAATGTAAATTGTGAAACAACAAGCATTTCACCTTTTACATCAAGTATGGATTTGTTCATTTTTTCATTTTCGTCTTCAAAAATTCTGAGAGAGGAGAGCTTTTTTGCTAAATTTTTTGCATTTTCTTCACTATCGCCTTTTTCCACCCCAAGAAGAACCAGAAGTCCGTTTCCTATTTTGGAATATAGTTCCGAATTTATTGTGACTGACGCGTGTTTTACCCTTTGAATTAATGCTTTCATGTCCTATATTTTAACATAAAATTTATTATTTTTGTAAATTTATGTAAAAAATAATGAAAATTTTTAGCATAAAAATTTTTTCACGAACTATAATGCAATCAAATAATAAGAGGTAAAGGATTATGAAGTTACAGTCAGTACAAATAAATTCATATAATAATCGTGTTAATCATTTTCAGAATAGGGCAGCTAATAATATTAATTTTGGATTTGGCATTGATTACGGTGATGATGACTATTTAGCTGCTGAAGACTATGTTCATAAAAAGGGCGAAGGTAATATTTTCGGATATTTTAAGCTCGTCGGGATATTTTTTTATTCCTGGATAAAAGAAAGTATTGAGGATTCAAGATATTATAACTCATTACATTCCAATGACAGTTCCTATTCCGTGAAAGATGATGATGACGACGATTCTTTAGATGATCAGGTTGATATGGTAAGTTAACCGGTTGTTTTTGTTTTTTTGTGTTATTATTAACATATGTTCGACAGTTTGAGTGAAAAGTTACAAAATATTATAAGAAAAACCGGCAGTAGCGAGCTTACGCAGGAAAATATGCAGGATGCTATGCGTGAAATACGCCGGGCTCTTCTTGAGGCGGATGTTAATTTAAGGGTTGTAAAAGCTTTTATTTCTGCGGTTAAAGATAAAGCTGAGGGTGAAAATATTATTGAAGGAGTTAATCCTGCCCAGCAGCTTGTAAAAATTGTTAATGACGAACTTGTTGAACTATTGGGAAAAGAGTTAAAACCGTTGGATTTATCCCAAAATCCTTCTGTAATTATGATGCTTGGACTGCAAGGAGCCGGAAAAACTACTTCTTCAGCAAAACTTGCTGTTAAGTTAAAAAATGAGGGCAAGCGGCCTTTGCTTGTTGCTTGTGACGTTTACCGGCCGGCTGCTATTAAACAACTTCAGACTCTTGGAAATGAAATTGGGGTTGAGGTATTCACTTTACCTGATTCAAACGATGTGCAGGCTATAGTAAGATCTTCTATCGGGTATGCTAAAGAGAAATCTTTCAATGTTGTTATTCTTGATACGGCAGGGCGTCTGCAAATAGATGTAGATATGATGGCCGAACTTCTGCTGATTGACCGTATTTTCAGCCCTCAGGAAAAACTTCTTGTTATCGATGCAATGACTGGTCAGGAAGCCGTTAATGTTGCAGAAAATTTTGATGCTCAGTTGGGGCTGACCGGTCTTGTTCTTACCAAATTGGATGGCGATTCACGCGGTGGAGCTGCTTTAAGTGTGGTTTATTGTACCGGTAAACCTATAAAATTAACCGGTACTGGTGAAAAGCTTAATGCACTTGAAGATTTTTATCCGGAACGAATGGCTACAAGAATTCTTGGTATGGGGGATATTGTCTCACTTGTTGAACGCGCTCAGGAAGTATTTGACGAAAAACAGGCAAGAGAACTTGAAGAGAAGATGAGTAAGGATAATTTTTCCTTCAATGATTTCTTAAAAATGCAAAAACAAATGCAAATGCTTGGTTCTATGGGAAATATTTTATCTATGATTCCGGGCTTAAATATTGGCCGTGATGATAGAGATAAGCTTACTCATGAAAGTGAAAAGCAGTTTAAAAAGATGGAAGTTTTTATCCAAAGCATGACGCCTGAAGAGCGTAATAATCCTGACTTAATTGATACAAGCCGCAAGAAAAGAATTTCTAAAGGCTGCGGCATGAGCCTTCAGGAGGTTAATTTGTTTATTAAGCAATTTAACCAAATGCGGGCTATGATGCGTGGAATGTCGGGCTTAAAGGGCATGTTTCAAAATATGGGACGCAATGGGAATGAATTAAACCCTCATAGTAAGCAGGGCAGGCATGCAATGAAAAAAGCTATGTCAATGATGAGAAAATTTAAGTAGTGTCTTATGGTAAAAATTCTGGATTGTACAATAAGAGACGGCGGTTACGCAAATGAGTGGACATTTTCAGATGAATGTTTTGTGCAGACTTTTATTGCGGCCCAAAAAAGTGGGATAGATTATTTCGAGGCCGGTTATAGAAATAAAAACGGCAAAACAAAATATAATTGTATTCTTGACAAAGATATTGAACCATTGGTTGAACGTAAAAATACTGATATCAAGCTGTTTGTTATGGTTAATGATCTTGAATATGATCCGTCTTTATTTCCTATGGCTGAACGATCTTTGGTAGATGGAGTGCGGGTGGCTTGCCATGTTTCGGAATTGGAGTTAGGGATTCATATATCTGAAGAACTTTATGATAAGGGGTATGAAGTTTTTCTTAATATTATGAATATACCTCAAATTTCACGAGAGCATTTTGATATACTTGCAAAGTGGGGCAGAAAGTGCATTTTAACATCTGTATGTTTTGCTGACAGTTATGGTGTTCTTTTCCCGAAAGATATCCCGGAGTATTATAACAAGTTTAAAGATCTCGGGTTTGAAAATATAAGCCTGCATACTCATAATAATCTGCAAATGGCTTTTGCCAATACTCTTGCTGCTATTGATTGCGGCGCATACTGTGTAGACGGAACAGTATATGGTATGGGGCGTGGGGGCGGGAATTTGCCGCTTGAGTTAATTATAGGTTATTTAAAGAAGCATTCTCCTGAGTTTTATATTGATTTAATTGAGAAGTACTATCTTCCTATTTATAAAAAACATGATTGGGGGTATTCTGTGCCGGCGCTTATTAGTGCACTAAAGGATGTTCATCCAAATAAAACCCATGATAATGAAATGAGTTTTGTAGAAATGTGGCACACAATAGGGCGCTGATGCCTTTCACCGAATAATCCAAGAGGCGGATTTTGTTAAATAAAGTAGGTAGGGGGTTCTACCCCAACAAAAATAATGAAAATCAAAAAACAACCAACTGTCATCCTAAACTTGCAGCTCCTCTTGTTGCCGACGTAAAGGAGGCTTACAAGGGAGGGTGCTCGCAGAGTATTTCAGGATCTAGCCGCCGTTAAAAATATTCAGCCAACTGCACACAAAAAACAAATGTTGGTTTGAAAGCCCAACTTACTTTTTCTTTCTGCTAAAGAAAAAGTAAGCAAAAAAGAAAGCACTATGAGTCATGAGATTTGATTTATCCTTTAAGGGCTTATAACGAATTGTTTTTAGATAATGTAGGTTGGGGTTTCTACCCCAACATTGAAATTATATTTTCCCCCCTTGCAACCTACTTTTTTCTTTGGCTAAAA